>CAZCVP010000016.1:0-21332 GCA_964501915.1 uncultured Enterobacterales bacterium | reverse complement strand
GATCCAAGGCCCCCGATCGATCAGAAGGCGGGCTCCCGTCGCCAGACCGTAGAGTTCCTCTCCGCTCCTCGGACGCGCCCCCGGACCTCCGATCCCGTACACGACGCCCTCGTCGAGGAACGCCTGGAGCTCCTCGCGTTCGCCCACGCGGATGGACGGCGACGGTACCCGTCCACCCTGCGGGCTCTCGAGCGGGCGAGGGATCGCTGGCAGCGGCTCTCCCCGGAGCAGGTCGGCGCCGCGATGTGAGTCGGCGGCGACGACGCGCCCGTCCCAGAGGACCTGCGCCTGAGTGCCTCGTAGGAGTCGGGCGGCGCGGGATTCTCGGACGGCCTGCGCGGTGGGTTCGGCCGGGCCGACCGGGCCTGGAGAGCGACGAGATCGGGCTCTGACGGGGGGGCGAGATCCGGGGAGGGAGCCTGGACCAGATGTGCCCCACGACCTCGGTCAGACCCGCCCCCGCCAGTGCTCCAGCAGGTGCACCACGCTCTCCTCGAAGCTGTACTCCGGCGCCCAGCCCGTGGCCTCGACGAAGGCGGTGGCGTCGGGGACCTGGAGCGTGACGTCGGCCGGCCTCAACAGCGCCGGGTCCACGCGGCTGGGGATCGGCACCCGGGCCAGCCGCTTCAGCACCCCCAGGAACTCGCCGACGGTCAGCGTGGTCTGTCCGCCGATGTTGTAGGCCTCTCCGAGCTCGCAGTGCACCACGGCGTCCCAGTAGGCCCGCATGGCGTCGCGGATGTCGATCATCGTGCGGACCGAGTCCAGGTTGCCGTGGGTCAGCTCCTCCTGCCGGCCGGCTTCGATCAAGGCGACCTGGCGGGCGAAGGAGGTCGCGAAGAGGTCCTCTCGCCGCGGGTTGAAGTAGGCGAACATGCGCGTGCGGATGGCGCGGGTGCCGTAGCAGCGGTGGTAGGTGTAGCCGAGCAGGTCCTGGGTCAGCTTGGACACGGCGTAGGGGTTGGAGGGGCGCTTGGGGTTGTCCTCCCGGATCGGCACCTCGTCCGGTCTCACCTGCCCGTAGACCTCCGACGAGCTGCAGAGCTGGATCACCGGGTCCAGCTCCGCGGCCCGCAGGGCCTCCAACAGGTTCGCCGTGCTCATGACGTTGTTCTGGAGCACCGCCAGCGGGTTCACGAAGCCGACGCGCACGTTGGCGTGGGCGGCGAGGTGGAAGATGACGTCGGGCTGGACATGGCGCAGGGTGCGGAGCACCGCGCTGAAGTCCGTCAGGTCGCACTCGTGGACCTGGACCCGGTCGGCGATCGCGTCCAGGTTCCGCGGTGAGGAGGTGCTGTGCCAGCGGGCGACGCCGTGGACCTGGACCTCCGGGTGGTGGTGCACGATGTGTTCCGCCAGGTACGACCCGCCGGACCCCGTGACGCCGGTGATCAGCGCCCGCTGGAAGCTCCGAGGGGCAGCCATCAGGCACCTCCCTCGGTGAGCAGGTTGTCGCGGTACCAGGCCATCGTCCGCCGGATGCCCTCGTCCAGGTCCACCTCCGGACGCCAGCCCAGCTCTCGCCAGGCCCGGCCGCAGTCCAGGCAGAGGCTGGTCTTGATCGAGGGCTTGGAGGTGTCGTACTCGATGCGCAGGTCCCGCCCCGAGGCGGCGACGACCCGGTGCACCAGGTCCCGGATCGAGACCGAGGTCCCGCTGCCCACGTTGTAGAGGCCGAAGGGGGTCTGCTGGCCCTGGAGCGCCCGCTGGACGAAGCCCACCACGTCGGAGACGTAGATCAGGTCCCGCTCCTCGACCCCCGTCCCCCAGACCACCACCCGCCCATCGGAGGCCCGCAGCACCTTGGTCATCGTGGCCCCGAAGACGTGGGAGCGCTCCAGGTCGTACTTGTCGTGGGGGCCGTAGACGTTGGAGTGGCGCAGCACCGTGAAGCGCGTGCGGCCGAGGCCGGCGAAGAACTCGCAGACACGCTCGAGGTAGACCTTGGTCCAGCCGACGCCGAAGTAGCGCGGGTGCAGGGGCCGGCCGGCGTCGAAGTCCTCCTCCCTCAGCGGGGTCTCCGAGGACGGGTACATCACGGTGCAGCTCGGAAAGACCACGTGCTCCACGCCCGCGTCGTGGGCGGCCCGGAAGAGCAGGGAGTTCATCACCGCGTTGTCCGTCACGTGGATGTGGGGGCGGGTGACGATGTCCTTGGACCCCGAGGTGGTCGCCGCCATCTGCACGATGACGTCGACCCCCTGGACCACGCGGCGCACCTGCTCGGCGTCACAGAGGTCGACCCGGACCCAGGTGAGGCCGGGGGCGCTCCAGGGCTCGGTCCGGTGCCAGGTCGCGACCACGCGGTAGCGGGGGTCCTGCAGCAGGGCCTCGGTGACGTTCCGGCCGATGAAGCCGGTCGCTCCGCAGACGAGCACGGTCCGCTCAGCCATCTCGCTCCTCCACGAGCTCCCTCACGACGTCCTCCGAAGGCCGGTCCAGCTCCGGCAGCACGGCCACCGCCCGGCGATGGTCGATCCAGCCGACATCGTAGACGTGGTCCCCGAGGTCCGCCGGCGTCCCGGCGAGCTCCGCGATCCTCTGGACGCTGACGTTCTCCGCGCAGGCCAGGTTGAAGACTCCGGTGGCGCCCTCGGCGAGGGCGCGGCGCAGGAAGACCTCCACCTCGCCGTAGCGCACGAGGTTGAGCTGGGAGCGCCCGGACAGGGAGTAGCCGCTCCGCTCCCCGTCCAGCAGCCGGACGAGGGTGTTGCGGCGCATGCCCGGTCCCACCAGCGAGGTCGGACGCAAGACCAGCGGCGCCGTGGCCGTCTCCAGCACCATCGCCTCGCAGGTCAGCTTGGCGAGCCGGCGCAGCTCCGTGCCCGGTCCCACTTCGATGAGGTCGTCCTCGTGGTGGAGGGTGGCGTCCTGGGGGTAGACGTCGACCGTCGAGAGGTAGACGAAGTGCCGGTGGGGGACCTCCAGCAGCCGTCGCGTCAGGTCGAGGTTGTCCCGGTACCAGCTCCCGAGGCCCCGGTGGTCGCGGGGTGTCCGGCTGGCGAAGGCACAGTGGAGCACCACGCCGGCCCCCTCGGTGCACGCCTCGCGCAGCAGGTCCGCGGCGTTCTCCCGCTGGAGCCCACGCCCGCTGAAGACCCGGTGCAGGTAGCGCCCGAGGCCCGAGGCCGTGCCCGTGGTGAGGACCTCCATCAGCCGCCGCGCTGCTCGGTGAAGGCGTTGTAGCGGCCCTCGACGTCGCTGCGGTGCTCCCGGTACCAGGCGATGGTCTCCCGGATGCCGTCCTCCAGCGAGATGCGCGGTCGGATGCCGTAGGACTCCGCCCGGTGGGTGTCCAGCAGCCTGCGGGCATCGCCGGTGGGCTTGCTGGTGTCCCACACCACGTCCGGCGTGGGATCGACGTTGGCGACGATGATCTCGACGATCTCCCGGATCGAGAACCCGACCCCGCTGGCCAGGTTCACCGGCTCGCGGATGCCCTGCTCGAAGACCTCGATCATGCCTCGGGCACAGTCCCGGGCGTGGATGAAGTCCCGGATCGCCGAGCCATCCCCCCAGACGGTGAGCGGGTCCTCCCCGTCCAGGGCCCGACGGATGAGCGACGGGATGACCATCGCGTTCTGGGGATCGAAGTTGTCCCAGGGCCCGTAGACGTTGCCCGGCCGGACGATGGAGACCCCCTCCCAGTCGTTCTCGATGCTGTAGGCCTCGGCCTGCAGCTCCCCCATGCGCTTGGCCCAGCCGGCGAAGCGGTCCCGCGGCGAGGGGAAGGTCGACCAGACGTCGTCCTCGCGCAGGACCTCCGCCGGCTCGTAGACCCCGACCGAGCTGGTGAAGAGGTAGCGCTCGATGCCGCTGCGGTGGGCGGCCTCCATCATGTTGATGC
This sequence comes from uncultured Enterobacterales bacterium, assembly GCA_964501915.1. GTDB lineage: Bacteria > Myxococcota_A > UBA796 > UBA796 > CAJQPC01 > CAYFPX01. The sequence goes on along the minus strand of CAZCVP010000016.1, from coordinate 17,485 downwards.
TGAGCATCAGGGTGGACACGAAGAAGCTGGCCGGCTTCTTGGCGGCCATCGCCGGCGAGCCCTTGATGCCGGCGAGCTGGAAGACGTGGTCGACGCCGTCGCAGAGCTCCAGGCAGGCGTCGAAGCTGCGCAGGTCGGCCCGCCGGAACTCGGCGTCGGGGTGCGCCCGGGACGGGTCGTCCAGGGAAGCGATGCGGACCTTCGCGCCCCGGGCGAGCAGCTCCTCGACGAGAGGGTGGCCGATCATGCCGGTTCCGCCGGTCACGAGGATGCTCTGGTTCTTCATGATCTCCAGGGGGGATTGGGGCTCAGAAGGGGCCGCGAAAGGCCTTGCGTAGCGCCTTCGCGGCGGCGGCGTCGGGGGTCTCGAGCCCGTGGTCGTCGGTCCCGAGCACCAGGCCGTAGACCCCGCGCACGATGTCCCCCATGTGGGGGTAGTAGAGGTCTTCGAGGGCGTGGCTCGTGGGACAGGGGGCCTGGGCCATGCCGAGCAGGCGCACAGGCTGGCGCAACACCCCGGGATCCCGGGTCACCACGCCCCGGCAGACCTCGGCGCCGAGGCCATAGGGGACCCAGTCCGTGTCGGCGACCAGGAGCCGACCGGTCCGGGCCACGCTCTCGAAGATCAGCTCGTGGTCCAGGTCGGAGACGCGGTGCGGGTCGAGGATCTCGCAGCGGGGTCCCCCCCGGGCCTCGAGCCAGCGGGCGGCCCGCTGGGCCTCCTGGACCATGTAGCTGGTGGCGACGAGGGTCACGTCGTCCCCGGCCTCGACGACCCGACCGCCGAAGGGAGCCCGATCCCGCTCCGGGTCGTCGGTGACCTCGAAGTCGAGGTCGTAGAGGAAGCGGTGCTCGATCGAGATGACGGGTCCCCGGTGGCTGCGCGTCGCGTGGCGGTAGGAGCGCAGCACCTCTTCGGCCGTCGAGGGCAGGATGACCGTGAGGCCGGGCACGTGGGCGAACAGCGCCTGGAGGCTCTGGGAGTGCTGGGGACCCTGGCCCCAGCTCCGCCCCACGACGGCCCGGATCAGCATCGGCAGCTCGAAGCGACCGCCGTACATGTAGCGGTACTTGGCGACCAGGTTGACGAGCTGGTTCATCGCCAGGACCAGGAAGTCCACCCGGATGTGGGTCTGGATCGGGTAGACGCCGTTGAGCGCCAGGCCGACGGCCAGGCCGGTCGTGCCGTCCTCGGCGATGGCCGTGTCGATGACCCGCCGGGGACCGAACCGCTGGCGCAGGCCCTCGGTGGTGCCGAAGATCGCCGTGTGGTCGCTGACGCCCTGCCCGACGACGACCGTGTCGGCGCTGTGCCCGAGCGCCTCGTGCATGGCCCGGTGGATGGCGGCGCCGTAGCTCAGGGTCTCGGCCATCACTACGGCGCGACCACGTCGGACAACAGCGCGTCGGCGCCGGGAAAGGGGCTCGCCTCGGCAAAGGCCACGGCGGCGTCGATCTCCGCCTCCAGCTCCGGCGTCAGGGCCTCGACCCAGTCCCGTCGCCAGGTCAGCGGATCGGTCGCCTCCCAGTCCTCCAGCTCTCGAAGCGGCCGCAGACCCGGCCCGAAGTCCGCGTCCGGTCCCACGTGCTGGAGCGCCCGGAAGGTCCGGATCTGCAGCAGCCGTGGCCCGGAGCCCGCCCGGGTGGCCTCGACCTCGTGGTGGGCCGCTGCGGCGACGAAGTCGACGTCCGACCCCCGCTCCAGGGTGGTCGCCGGGATGCCGAAGACCTCGGCGTGGGCGGCCACCTCGAAGGCGTGCACCTCGCTCACCCGCGTGTTGATCGCGAGGTCGTTGTGCTCGCAGACCAGCAGCAGCGGGACCTGGTGGACGGCCGCGAGGTTCAGGGACTCGTGGTAGACGCCCTCGCCCGTCGCACCCTCCCCGAAGAAGCAGGCCACCACCTGCCCCGTCCCCCGGATCCGGGCCGCCAGGGCCGCGCCGACCGCGTGGGGGATGGTGGTGGCCACGATGGCGGAGGCGCCCATCATGCCCACCTCGGGCGCACAGAGGTGCATCGAGCCGGCCTTGCCGCCTCCGCAGCCCGTGCTCCGCCCGTAGAGCTCGGCGAACATCCGGTCCAGGTCGCCGCCCTTGGCCAGGTAGAGGGCGTGGCTCCGGTAGGTGCCGAAGACGAGGTCGGACCGCGCCAGCGCGTCGCACACGCCCACCGAGATGGCCTCCTGGCCGTTCGACAGGTGGACGGGACTCTGGATCCGGTCGCTCGGGTAGATCTCCCGGACCCGCTCCTCGACCAGCCGGATGCGCAGCGCCTGCCGGAACAGCGATCTGGAGACCTCCATGGGCGAGGACTATACTCCGCCCCCGTCTGCCGGCGGCCAGCGCGGAGGTCCTCGACGATGTCCCTGAGCGTCTTGATCACCGGCGGCGCCGGGTACCTGGGGTCCATCCTCTGCGGACGACTGCTCGCCGAGGGCTGGCGGGTGACGGTGATCGACGACCTGCGCTACGGCCAGACGTCGCTCTTCGGCTGCTGCGGACTGCCCGGCTTCCACTTCGAGCGGGGCGATGCACGGGACGAGGCCCTGATCGCCCGCCACCTGGCCAGCGCCGACGTCATCGTGCCGCTGGCCTGCATCGTCGGGGCGCCGGCCTGCGACCGGGACCCGGTGGCGGCGACGGCGATCAACCTCGAGGCGATCCGCATGCTGGACCGGCTGCGCAGCCCGCGGCAGCTCGTGGTCTTCCCCACGACCAACAGCGGCTACGGCACCCAGGACGGCACGGTCCACTGCACCGAGCAGACCCCCCTGGCGCCGATCTCGCTCTATGGCCGGGACAAGGTGGCCGCCGAGGCCGGGCTGCTGGACTCGGGCAACGCGGTCACCCTGCGCCTGGCGACGGTCTTCGGCATGTCGCCGCGGATGCGGATCGACCTGATGGTGAACCACTTCGTCTACGCCGCCGTCACCGACGGCTACCTGGTGCTCTTCGAGGAGGGACACAAGCGCAACTTCGTGCACATCCGAGACGTCGCGGACTGCTTCGTGCACGCCATCCACAACGCCGAAGAGATGGCCGGCCGACCCTTCAACGTCGGCGCCGACGCCGAGAACATGTCCAAGGGGCACCTCGCGGCCCGCATCGCCGCGGCCCTGCCCCACTTCCACGTCACCACCTCCGGCACCGGCACCGACCCGGACAAGCGCAACTACATCGTCTCCAACCAGCGCCTCCGCGAGGCGGGCTTCGAGGCCCTGCGCACCATCGACCAGGGCATCCAGGAGCTGGTGGTGGGCTACGCGATGATGCCGCGCTCTCCGATGCGGAACATCTGAGAGGTGAGCGAGCCCAGGTCCGTGAGCGCCGTGATCCTGGCCGGCGGCCTGGGCACGCGCCTGCGCTCCGAAGTCGCCGATCGCCCCAAGGTCCTGGCCGAGGTGGCGGGCCACCCCTTCCTCCTCTACCTGCTGGAGCCCCTCCAGCGGGCCGGCCTTCGCCACGTCGTGCTCTGCACCGGTCACGGCGCCGCGCAGCTTGCGGAGGTGCTCGGCGACCGTCGCGGGCTCCTGGCGATCGACCACTCCGTCGAAGACCACCCCCTGGGAACCGGCGGTGCGCTGCGGCACGCGCTGCCCCTGCTGCCCTCGCAGACCTGGCTGGTGATGAACGGCGACTCCTTCGCCGGGCTGGACCCGGCGGCCCTGATCGCCCACCACCGGGCCCAGGGCAGGGCGGCGACCCTGGCCGTGGTGCACCGGCCCGACACGTCCCGCTTCGGGCGTGTCCGGCTCGGCGAGGCCGACCGGGTCGTCGGCTTCGCCGAGAAGCAGGCCGGCTCCGGTCCCGGCTGGATCAACGCCGGGGTCTACGTGCTCTCCCGGGCGACCGTGGCCGCCATCGCGGCCGAGCGAGCGGTCTCCCTGGAGCGGGAGGTCCTGCCCCGCCTGGTCGACGAGGGCCTGTCCGCCTTCCGCGCGCCGGGGCCCTTCGTGGACATCGGCACGCCCCAGAGCTTCCGTGGCGCCGCGGACGTGCTGGCCCGCGCCGGCGCCCGGCCCCTCGGGACCCGGTCGGCGGTGCTGCTGGACCGGGACGGCACCCTGATCGTCCAGGAGCCCTACCTGTCCCACCCGGACCAGGTGGAGCTGCTGCCGGGTGCTGCGGCCGGGCTCCGCAGGATGGCCGAGGCGGGCTGGAGGCTGCTGGTGGTGACCAACCAGTCCGGCGTCGCCCGGGGCTACTTCGACCGGTCGGCCGTCGACGCGGTCCATCGGCGCCTGGAGGCCCTGCTCGCGGAAGAAGGCGTGACCCTGGACGGCATCTACTGCTGTCCCCACCACCCCGAGGCCGGCTGCGGCTGCCGCAAGCCGGCCGTCGGCCACCCCCCCCCCGCCGCGAGAGACCCAGACCAAGACCCCGCCCCCCGCGTGGTGGTGGGCGACAAGGCCTGCGACATCGACCTCGGCACCGGCTTCGGAAGCTACCGGGTCCTGGTCCGGACGGGCTACGGTGCCGACGTCGAGCGCACCGGCGGCTGCAGGGCCGACGCGGTGGTCGACGACCTGGTCCAGGCCGCCGCGGTCTTCGAGCGCCACCTCGACGGAGCCCCCGCATGATCATCACCCGGACCCCCTTCCGGCTCTCGTTCTTCGGCGGGGGCAGCGACTACCCCGGGTGGTCGCGAACCCACGGCGGCGCGGTGCTGTCCGCGGCCGTCGACAAGTACTGCACCCTCACCGTGCGCTACAAGCCGCCCTTCCACGAGCACCGCTACCGCATCGTCTACCGCAAGATCGAGACCTGCTTCTCGATCGACGAGATCGAGCACCCGGTCGTCCGGGCGGTGCTGGAGAAGCTCGACATCCGCCGCGGACTGGAGATCCACCACGAGGGGGACCTGCCAGCCCGGGCCGGCATGGGCTCCTCCAGCGCCTTCACCGTGGGGCTGCTGCACGCCGTGCACGCCCGCAGCGGCCGCATGCCCGGGCGAGAGGCCCTGGCCCTGGAGGCCATCGATCTCGAGCAGAACGTGCTCGGGGAGCGGGTGGGGTCCCAGGACCAGGTCGCCGCGGCCTACGGCGGCCTCAACCACGTCGTCTTCCACCCCTCGGGCCGCTTCACGGTGCGGCCGATCACCCTCACGGCCAGCCGGCTGGCCGACTTCCGCTCGCACCTGATGCTGGTCTTCACCGGCGTGTGCCGCACGGCCCAGCAGCTTGCCCGCAGCTACACCGAGCGCTTCGACGAGGTGGGGCACCTGGTCGAGGGCATCCAGGGCCTCGTCGAGCGCGGCGTCGGGCTGCTCGCCAGCGACCGGGACCTGGCGGAGCTCGGCGAGCTGCTCCACGAGGCCTGGCGGCTCAAGCGGGACCTGAGCGGCGAGGTGAGCAGCCCCCACATCGACCGCATCTACGCCACCGCCCGCCAGGCCGGAGCCCTCGGTGGCAAGCTGTGCGGCGCCGGAGGCGGCGGCTTCCTGCTGCTCTTCGTGCCGCCCGAGCGGCAGCCCTCCGTGCGCCGGGCGCTGAGAGACTTCATCGAGGTGCCGGTCGACTTCGACTTCGGAGGCAGCCGGGTGGTGTTCTTCGATCCCGGCGAGGACTTCGAGGCCCTGGACCGCCAGCTCGAGGCCAAGGGGCCGCGGTTCTTCGAGCAGGCCCCTAGCGAGACGGACGAAGGAACTCCCGCGTGAACACGTAGAGCTCCTGGAGCCCGAAGCGCACGATCTTCATCTTGCGCTCGCCACCGATGCGCGGCGGCTCGTCGCCCGGGATCTCGCCGATGCGCCGGCCCGCTCGGAGGCTCCGCAGCAGCACCTGGCTGGCCCAGGCGTTGCGCCGGGTGTCGATGCCCACGTCGCGCAGCAGCGAGGTCCGGTAGGCCTTGAACATCACCAGCGCGTCGGTGATCGGGGCGCGGAAGAGGTGCCGCACCATGGCGCTGTAGACCCAGTTGGCGACGCCCGTGACCGCGTCGTCGTCGGCGGACCGGGCCCAGTCCAGGTAGCGGGACACGGTGACGATGTCGTAGCCCTCCTCCATCTTGGCCAGCAGCGGAGGGATGCGCTCCGGCACGGAGTTCCCGTCGGGGCTGAACGCCACCACCACCTCGCCCGTGACCCGCTCCAGCGCCTCCTGCATCGCCACGCCCAGCCCGGGCGCGCTCTGGACGAAGACCTCGTAGCCCTGCTCCCGGCAGTACTCCACGGTGCCGTCGGTCGAGCCCCCGTCGACCACCAGGATCTGGTGGAACCAGGAGGGCACCACCCTGGGCATCACCGCCTGCAGGCCCTCGATCTCGTTCCAGGTGAACAACAGCAGGGTGGCCTTCAAGGGGTGGGCTCCGGGAAGAACTCCCGCTCCAGCAGCTCGGCCAGGCAGTGGTAGATGGGCAGGTGCAGCTCCTGGACGCGGTGGCAGGAGGTCTCGGGAGCCCGGACGCAGACATCGACGAGCCCCGCCAGGCGGCCGCCCTGGCGTCCGGTCAGGCCGAGGACCGCCAGGCCACGGGCCCGGGCCGCCTGGGCGGCCAGGCAGACGTTGTCGGCGTCGCCCGAGGTGCTGAGTCCGAGCAGGGCGTCGCCGGGGCGTCCGAGGGCCCAGACGCACTGGGCGAAGGCGAAGCGGGGCTCGACGTCGTTGGCGAAGGCGGAGGTGGCCGACACCAGCGACGGCAGCGGCACCGCCGGGAGCCCGCCCTGGAGGCTGCGGCCCAGCGGCTCACCGAGGGCCTGGACCTGCTCGGGCGAGAGCGTTCGGGGCGAGCAGAAGCCCTTGAGCAGCTCACCCGAGAAGTGCTCGCAGTCGGCCGCGCTGCCCCCGTTGCCGCAGAGCAGTAGCTTGCCGCCTCCCGCGAACACACCGCGGAGCAGCTCGAAGGCGGCCACGACGTCGGAGGCACAGCCAGCCAGGGCAGGGATCCGCTCGATCAGCTCGGCCAGCGGCGCTGGGATCGGAAGGTCTCGGCTCAACCGGGAGAGCCTCGCATGGATCGGTCTGCTCAGAGGCGACCCAGCCTGGTGCACAGGTCCACGAGCCGGCCGTCCTCGACCTCGTCGTGGTTGCCGAAGTAGAGCCCGAAGCGGTGGATGTGCTCGACGACCGGCAGCTCGAGCCAGGCGTCTTCGGCGACCACGCCGCGCAGGTAGGGCTGGCGGACCTGGTTGCCTCCCCCGGCGCTGCCCCGCCGGACCTCCACTCCCTCCGCGCCCAGCAGCGCCAGGACGCGCCCGTAGAGCGCCGGATCCGGCTCGCTGAGGACCAGGTTGAAGGCGTAGCTGCAGCTCCCCTCTTCGCGGAAGTCGGTCCAGTAGCGGTCCGGGTCCAGGTGCTCCAGGAAGAGGCGGAAGCGGCGGCGGCGGCGCTGGTTGCTGGCGTCGAGCCGGGGGAGCTGGCTGCAACCCAGCACCGCACCCAGCTCGGTGCCCCGCACGTTGTAGGCCGGCCAGGCGAAGGTGAACTCCGGGTGCAGCTCCGGCCAGGCCTCGGCATAGCGCTGCCGGAAGCTCGGGTCGGTGGACTCGCGCACCATGCCGTGGGATCGGAACAGGCGCAGCGCCTGGTACAGCTCCGGGTCGTCGGTGCAGACCATGCCCCCCTCCACCGTCGTCAGGTGGTGGGCGAAGTAGAACGAGAAGTTCGAGGCCAGGCCAAAGGTCCCGAGCTTGCGGCCACCGTGGGTGGCGCCGTGGGACTCGCAGACGTCCTCCAGCAGCGGGATGCCACGGCTGTGCAGCTCTTGGAGCAGCCGATCCGTGAGCCCGTCGAAGCCCTGGACGTGGGTCAAGAGCACCGCTCGAGTGCGCTCGGTCAGGGCCGCGAGGATCGCCTCGGTGGACATCGACAGGGTGGTGGGGTCCAGGTCGGCGAACACCGGGTCGAAGCCACAGTGCATCACCGCGGCGATGTCGGAGATCCAGCCCAGCGGCGAGACGACGATCTCCCCTCCCCCGCCTCGCAGGGCCTTCAGCGCCGCCACCGTGATCAGGTTCGCCGAGGACCCGGAGTTCACGTAGACGCTGTGGTCCACCCCGAGCCACTCCGACCAGGCGGCCTCGAAGCGGGCCACCTGGTCGCCCTGGGTCAGGCGCGGCCGGGAGCGCAGGAAGGCGACCAGGGCCTCGGTGTCCTCCGGGAGGACACAGTCGTGCATCAGCGGCCAGCTCCGTCGGATCATCCGCCCCGTGGCGCCACCCGCTCCAGGTCGAGCCGGAAGCCCGGCGGTGCGTGGTCCGGGTGCTCCCGGTACCAGCTCTCGGCGTCGGGCTTGTCCCCGTCCATCAGGTCAACCATGTAGCCCTTGGTGTGGATCATGTCCTGGCGGGTGAAGGCGTTGATCTCGTAGATCCGGGTGTCCATCCGGATGGCGTCCTTGGGGCAGGACTCGACGCAGAAGCCGCAGTAGATGCAGCGCAGCATGTCGATCTCGAAGCGCACCGGGACTTTTTCGACCGGGTCGTCGGGGTCCTCGGCGGCGACGATGGTGATGCAGTTGGCCGGGCAGGCCGTGGGGCAGCACATGCAGGCCACACACTTGACCTTGCCGTCGGGCCGGGTGGTCAGCCGGTGGGCCCCCCGGTAGCGATCGGCGAGGGGCTGCCGGACCTCGGGGTACTCGTAGCAGGCGATCTCGTCGGGGGCGCGGATGTTCTTGATCAGGTGGGAGATGGTGATCTTCATGCCCTGAAGGATCTCCTTCAGGTAGAAGCTGGAGTTGCTCCGGACGAGCTTGCGCGGCTGAGGGGCGGTCATCTCCAAGCTCCTAGGCGAACAGGTCGTAGAGGATGACCTCGACGAGGCCCATGGCGAACACCAGGACCATCGAAGCCGGGAGCAGGACCTTCCAGCCCAGGTCCATGAGCTGGTCGTAGCGGAACCGCGGCACGGTCCAGCGGACCCAGACCATGATCCAGCAGCCGATGAGGATCTTGCCGACGAGGACGCTGAGGCCGATGACGGCCACCAGCAGCTCGACGATCAGCGCCGGGAAGACGATGGCACCGAGCATGCTGCCGAGGCCCAGCGCCACGAGGCCGAACTGCAGCAGGGCCAGCAGCCCCCAGACCGCCCGCCAGAAGCCGGGCTCGCGGAGCCGCGGGTCGCCGGGCTTCAGGGCCTGGTAGAAGCGGTGGCTGCGCCGTCCCCAGGCGATCTGGCTCGCCGCCAGCAGCGCGACGCCGCCGACGAACCCGGTGATCACCAGGACCAGGTCGAGGTTGCCCTTGAACCAGGTCGGCGTCAGCCAGGGGAAGTTGTAGCCCCCGAAGAACAGGGTGGCGGTGACCGCCGAGGCGGTGACCATGTTGCCGAACTCCGCCACGTAGAAGCCGACGAAGCGCAGGCTGGAGTACTCGACGAAGTAGCCCGCCACCAGCTCCGCCTCGGCCTCGGGCAGGTCGAAGGGCATCCGGTTGGTCTCGGCGAAGACCGCCACGTAGAAGACGATGAAGGCGACCGCGGCGACGCCGAAGCCCTTGAAGATGCCCCAGTTGAAGAGCGAGCCGGCCTGCTGACGGGCGATCTCGCCGAGGTCCACGGTGCCGAAGGCGATGATCATCACCACCAGCGACAGGCCCATCGCCAGCTCGTAGCTGACCATCTGGGCGCTGGAGCGCAGGCCGCCGAGCAGGCTGAACTTGTTGTTCGACGACCAGCCGGCGAGCATCAGGCCGTAGACGCCGAGGCTGGTCAGGGCCAGGATGTAGAGCACGCCCCCGTTGATGAGCGCTCCCTGGAGCGGCACCGCCAGGGTGTCGCTGATGACCAGGGTGTCGCCCCAGGGCACCACGATCATCGTCGAGAAGGCGATGGTGATGGCGATGATCGGCGCGGCGATCCAGAAGGGCTTGTAGGCGCCCTCGGGGGCGACGTCCTCCTTGGTGAGCAGCTTGATGACGTCGGCGATGCCGTGCAGCAGGCCCGCGGCCCGGATCCCGGCGATGCCGGCGCGGTTGGGTCCGGGACGGTCCTGCATGTAGGCGCTGGCCTTGCGCTCGACCCACAGCAGGATCGGCGAGATGTTCAGCGCCACGAGGACCACGATGAGGGCCTTGATCACCACCAGGGTCAGCGGGTGGGTCAGGAAGGCGCCGATGGACTCCAGCAACATGAGGGTCCCCTACTTGGCGGGTGCCGGGCTGGCGGGATCGGGTTCGGGAGCGGACTCGGCCGCTGCGGCGACCACGAGGGGCAGACCCTCGCGACCCAGGGCCTGCCAGCTCATGCCGGCGAAGTCCGCGACCTCCCGGGTCAGAGCTGCGAAGACCTCCGCCCCCTCGGAGGGCACGACAGCCGCGCCCCAGGCCAAGGCGATGGACTCGACGGCCAGGTGGCCCGGGCGAGCCTCGCCGCGGACCCAGACGGCCTCGCGGTAGCGCTGGACCCGGGACCCGCGGTTGACGTAGGTGCCATCGGCCTCGGTGGGGGCGCAGACCGGCAGGAGCACGTGGGCCGCTGCGGTGGTCCGGCTGCGACGCGTGGCGAGCACGACCAGCCCCTCCGGGGCGTCGACGTCGAGCCGACCCAGCACGTCGTCCTGGAGCACGATCAGCCCGTCGAGGGCGCCTCCAGCCAGGGCCTCCCTCAGCGCCGCTCCCCCCTCCAGCCTGCCGGTGCGCTCACCGATGAGCCGGGCTCCGCGGCGATTCGGGTTCTTGTCCTCGTCGATGAGCAGCTTGTCGGAGCCCTCGGGGGTCCCCGGGTCGTTGCCCTCGACCAGGAAGTAGCGGGCCTCGGGGGCGTGCTTGCGGGCCAGCGCCAGCAAGGCGTAGTTGGCCTCGCAGCTCGCCCTGGCGCCGAAGACCACCCCGACCCGACCCGACGAGATCTCGCGAACCGCGGCCGCAGCGGCGACGTCCCAGTCCGCGACCCGGCCCTCGACGCGGGGAGAGAGCACCCGGTGCTCGGGCTCCAGCTCCAGGTGGGTGCGGCGGCCGGCGTCGCACATCCAGGAGTCGTTGACCGCGTCGTTGCGGCGGGGCTCGAGGCGGTGCACCTCGCCCTGCTGGTGGCAGACGGTGATGTTGCAGCCGGTGGCGCAGCCCGGGCAGATCGAGTCGGCCTCCCGCAGGTACCAGACGCGCTTGGTGAAGCGGAACTCCTTGCTGGTGAGGGCGCCGACGGGGCAGAGGTCGGCGAGGTTGCCCTGGTAGTCGTGGGAGAGCCGCTCACCCGGGAAGATGCCGATCTCGGTGGAGTCGGTCCGCTGGAAGAGCCGCAGCTCCCCGGTGCCCGTGACCTCGTCGCCGAAGCGCTCGCAGCGCGTGCAGGCCACGCAGCGCTCGGCGTCGAGCAGGATGTGGTCGCCGACGTCGACCCGCTTGGCCTTGCCGTGCTTGGGGTCCGCGAGGCGACTGTCGTGGTCGCCGTGCTCCATGTAGTAGTCCTGGAGCCGGCACTCCCCGGACTGGTCGCAGATCGGGCAGTCGAGCGGGTGGTTCTTGAGCAACAGCTCCATGATCGACCTGCGGATCTGCTTGACGTCGTCCGTGTCGGTCCGGATGGCGAGGCCGTCGCGGGCGATCATGTTGCAGGCGATGTCCGGCCCGCGTCCGCCCGCTTCGACGTCCACCGTGCACATGCGGCAGTTGCCGGCCACGCTGAGGTGCGGGTGGTAGCAGTAGTGGGGGATCTCCTCGCCCGCGAGGCGGGCCGCCTCGACCATGTTCGTCCCCTCGGGGACCTCGATCTCGACGCCGTTGATCTTGACGAGAGGCATCTACTTCGCCGCTCCCTGTGCCCGCTGCGACGCCACCTTGGCCCGGAACTCGTCGCCGAACTTGGCGAGGAAGCTCTGGACCGGCATCGCGGCGCTGGCACCGAAGAAACAGATGGTCTTGGAGTGGATGTTGTCGGCCAGGTCCAGGAGCGTGTCCAGGTCGGCCTCGGTGGCCGTGCCGCCGTCGACGCGCTGGAGGATCTGGTACATCCAGCCGCAGCCCTCGCGACACGGCGTGCACTGGCCGCAGGACTCGTGGGCGTAGAAGCGGAGCAGGTTGGTCAGGGCCCGGACCATGTCGGTGTCTTCGTCCATCAGGATGAAGCCACCGCTGCCGAGGTAGCTGCCGGCCACCTCGTTGATCGACTCGTAGTCCATGTTGGCCCGGGCCACCTCGTCGGCGGTCATCACCGGCACCGAGGAGCCACCGGGGATGACGGCCTTGATCGCCTTGCCACCGCGCACACCACCGAGCTGCTCCTCGATGAAGGTGGTCATCGGCACGCCCATCGGGATCTCGTAGACGCCGGGCCTGTTGATGTGGCCGCTGGCGCAGAAGAGCTTGGTGCCGGTGCTCTTCTCGGTGCCGATGGCCCGGTAGGCCTCGGCGCCGTGGTTGATCAGCCAGGGCACCACGGACAGGGTCTCGACGTTGTTCACGACGGTCGGGCAGCCCCAGGCGCCCTCGACCGCCGGGAAGGGCGGCTTGAGCTTGGGCTGGCCACGGCCGCCTTCGAGCGACGAGATGAGCCCGGTCTCCTCGCCGCAGATGTAGGCGCCGGCGCCGAGGTGGGTGTACAGCTCGCAGTCGAAGCCGCTGCCGAGGATGTCCTCGCCGATCAGTCCGGCCGCACGGGCCTCGGCGATGGCCTCGTCGAGACGGTCCTGGACGAAGCCGAACTCTCCCCGCAGGTAGCAGTAGCCGGCCCGGGAGTCGATGGCGTAGCAGGCGATGAGCATGCCCTCGAGCATCATGTGGGGGTCGTGCCACATGCAGTACCGGTCCTTGTAGGTCCCGGGCTCCGACTCGTCGGCGTTGCAGATGAGGTACACGGGCTTGCCGCCGCGCTTCTCCTTGGCCGGCACGAAGGTCCACTTGCGGCCGGTCGGGAAGCCGGCGCCGCCGCGACCGCGCAGGCCGCTGTCGGCGACGATCTGCGTGACCTCGGCCGGGGTCATCTCCAGGGCGCGCTTCAGCGCCGTGTAGCCGCCCTGCGCCCGGTACACCTCCAGGGTGTGAGAGCCGGGCAGCTCCCAGTTGGCGCTCAGGATGCGGGGTACGTCCACCGGTCCGCCTCGGGCTGAAGGGTGACGCTGCCGCCGTTGGCGAGGTCGTCGAGGATGGCGTCGATCCGCTCGTCGGTGAGCAGCTCGTAGAAGTGCTCGTTGATCTGGGCCATCGGCCCCGACCCACAGGAGGCCAGGCACTCGACCCGCATCAGGGTGAACTTGCCGTCGGCCGTGGTCTCGCCGGGCTGGATGCCCAGCTTGTCCTGGATGCGGTCGATGATCCGCTCGGAGCCCATCAGCTCGCACGACAGGGTGTGGCAGACCTGGATGAGGTAGGTCCCGGTCGGCTCCTTCTTGAACATCGTGTAGAAGGTCGCCACCGAGAGCACGTGGCTCGGGGGGAGGTGCAGGGTCCGGGCCACGAGGCGCAGCACGTCGTAGGACAGCCAGCCCCACTTCTGCTGGCCCATCCACAGCAGCGGCAGGGTCGCGGCCCGCTCCTCGGGGTACCGGGCCACGATCCGGGCGATCTCGGCCTGTTCGGTCACGGTCCAGGCGATGTCGCCGTGACCTTCTTGCAGCTTGGAGTGGTGGAGGAATCCGCTCATGTCTACCGATCCAGCTCGCCGGCGATGACGTTGATGCTGCCGAGTGCGGAGGCCATGTCGGCCACCAGGCTGCCGTTGATGAGTTGCGGGAAGGCCGTGTAGTTGGCGAGGCAGGGCGGCCGCACCCGCACCCGCCAGGCCATCGGGCCCCCGTCGCTGACGATGTAGTAGCCGAGCTCGCCGTTGCCACCCTCGGTGGCGCTGTAGACCTCGGCCCTGGGGGGCTGGATGCCGTGCATCACCAGCTTGAAGTGGTTGATGAGGGCCTCCATCTGGTTGTAGACGTGGCCCTTGGGCGGCATGGCGACGGCGTGGTCCTCGACGAGGATCGGACCGCCCGGGAGCTTGTCGAGGGCCTGGAGCACGATACGGCGGCTCTGCTCCATCTCGTCGAAGCGCACCATGATGCGGTCGTAGGTGTCGCAGCCGTCGTAGACCGGCACGTCCCAGTCGTAGGTCTCGTACCCCCAGTAGGGCCGCGTCTTGCGCACGTCGTAGCCGATGCCGCAGGCCCGCAGGCAGGGTCCGGTCCAGCCGTGGTTGACGGCCAGGGCCGGGTCCATCACCCCGACGTTGCGGGTCCGGTCGATGAAGATGCCGTTGTGCTGGACCAGGCCCTTGACGTCGGCCAGCACGGCCGTCATGTCGCCGAGGATGGCGCGGCACTTGTCCAGCCAGCCCTCGGGGGCGTCCAGGCTGACCCCGCCGATGCGGGGGTAGTTGACCATCATCCGGGCGCCGGTCAGCTCCTCGAAGAGCCCGTAGATCTTCTCCCGGTAGCCGTAGAGGTACCAGAAGTTGGTCAGGGCGCCGAGGTCGACCAGGTTGGTGCCGATGCAGACGGCGTGGTCGATGATCCGCGACAGCTCGGAGGTGATGACCCGCAGCGCGTCGGCCCGCGGCGGCGCCTCGATCTCCAGCAGCTCCTCGACGGCGTAGCACCAGGCGTTGGAGTTGTGGCAGGGCCCCATGTAGTTGAGGCGCTCGGCGAAGGGCACGACGTACTGGTAGAAGACGTGCTCGCACTGCTTCTCGTAGCCGCGGTGCAGGTAGCCGATCTCGCAGCCGGCGTTGGTGATGGTCTCACCGTCGAGCTCGACCTGGATCCGCAGGGTGCCGTGGGTGATCGGGTGGGAGGGCCCGATGTTGACGATCAAGCGCTCCGAGATGAGCGTGGAGTCGGTGGCGTCCATCAGGCGTGGTCCGGGTCGTCGGTGAGCAGGTTCGCGACGGGCCGACTGAGGTGCTGGCGCTTGTTGATCGGGTAGTCCTTGCGCAGGGCGTGGCCCTGGAACTCCTCGTGGCAGAGCAGGCGCCGCAGGTTCGGGTGGTCGCTGAAGCGGACGCCGTACATGTCGTAGACCTCCCGCTCCATCCAGTTGGCCACCCGGTACAGGTCCCAGACCGTGGGCACCTCGACCGAGTCGTCGGGCACCGCCACCTTGAGGCGGAACCGGTGGTTGTGAGCCAGGGAGTAGAGCTGGTAGACGACCTCGAACCGCCAGGACCGCTCGTCGTAGCCCTTGTAGTCCACGCCGCAGAGGTCCATGAGCATGTCGAAGTCGAGTCCCTCGGTGTCCCGCAGCCACACCAGGACGTCCCGGATGTCCCCGGGGGCGAGGGTCAGGGCGTGCTGTCCCGCGTGCTCGCTCGCGCCCAGGATCCGGTCGGCGAACTGCTCCTTCACCTTCGCTGTGATCAACGCTTGGTCCACATCCGCTCCGTTGGCGCCTCGTGCGCTCGCTCGGGTGCGGCCGGCGGCTACTCGCCCGTCCCGGCCCAGTCCACGTTCTTCTCCGCCTGGATCTTCTCCTGCAGCCGGTAGATGGCACCGATGACGTTCTCCGGCCGCGGAGGGCAGCCGGCGACGTAGATGTCCACCGGGATCAGCTCGTCGATGCCCTGCACCACCGAGTAGTTGTCGTAGAAGCCGCCGGAAGAGGCGCAGGCCCCCATCGACAGCACCCACTTCGGCTCGGGCATCTGGTCGTAGATCTGCTTGAGCACCGGCGCCATCTTCTGGGTGATGGTGCCCATGACCATCAACAGGTCCGACTGCCGGGGCGAGAAGCGCACGACCTCGGCCCCGAAGCGGGCGACGTCGAACTTGGGGCCGACGACGCCCATGTACTCGATGGCGCAGCAGGCCGTGCCGAAGGGCATCGGCCAGAGGCTGTACTTGCGGCCCCAGTTGATCACCGCGTCGACCGAGGTGGTCACCCAGGGGGTGCTGACCTTGTCCAGGAGCGTGGACTCGAGCCCCATGGCCTACTCCCAGTCCAGGGCACCACGCCTGAACACGTAGTACCAGCCGCAGAAGAGGATCCCGAGGAAGAAGCCCATCTCCAGCAGGATGTACCAGCCGGCGCCGTCGACCAGGAAGTCCTTGAAGACCACCGCCCAGGGGTAGATGAACACCGCTTCGAGGTCGAAGAGGATGAACAGCACCGCCACCAGGTAGAACTTCACGCTGAAGCGCTGGTGGGCCGGTCCGACGGGCGGCATGCCGCACTCGTAGACGGCGACCTTCTGGGGGGTAGCCCGGCGAGGCCCGAAGTACCGGCTGCCGAGCGTGAACGCGGCCCCCAAGGCGACGCCGATGAGGATCGCGATGAGGATGGGGACGTAGACCTCGCCCATCGATTTCACTCCAGGGTCGGCGGGTCTGTTAGCCCGGCCGACCCTGGGGGGCACCCCGTCAGGCGCCACCGACTTCACCGTCTCCTGAGACGGGTCAGTCGGCCCTCCGTCGATGGGCCGGCCCCTGCCTGCCGCAATAGCCGTCCTGCATGAAGTGGCTCGGCATGGACGAAGCGGGACGGGGGGCCGTGCTCGGTCCCCTCGTGGTGGGTGGCTACTGCATCGGGGACCACCTGGTCGCCGCGCTGAGGGCGGCGGGAGCGACGGACTCCAAGGTGCTGTCGGCCAAGCGTCGGGAGGCGCTGATCGTGCCGTTGTCGGCGCTCGGGGAGGCGCTACTGGTCCACATCACGCCCGAGGAGATCGACGGCGAGAACATCAACACCCTCGAAGAGCAGGCCTTCGCGGACCTCATCCTGCGCTTTCGACCCGACGGCGTGATCATCGACGCCCCCTGCCATCCCAAGGCCATCCCCCAGTTCACGGAGCGCCTGCTGGCACGGCTGGACTACGTCCCGGAGCTGGTCATCGAGCCCAAGGCTGACCTCAACCACGCCCCCTGTGGCGCCGCGAGCATCTTCGCCAAGGTCTCCCGCGACGCGGCCATCGCCGAGCTGGGAGAGGTGGGCTCCGGCTACCCGAGCGACCCGGTGACCCGGTCCTGGATCCAGGGACACCTGCGACGGGACGCTCCGCTGCCGAGCTGTGTGCGCAAGCGCTGGGGCACCATCGCGGCTCTGAGCCAGGGCGAGCTCTTCTCGTGAGCGCGCTCGGGCTCTCGATCCCCCTCTTCGACGAGGAGGCCGGCTGCGAGGGGGTCATCAGCGCCCTCGACGACGCCCTGACCGAGGCGGGCATCCCCCACGTGCTGGCGCTGGTGGACAACGGCTCCCGGGACGGGACCTCTTCGATCGTGAACCGGCTCGCCGCCGAGCGGGCGAGCTGCAGGGCCGTCCACCTGGAGGACAACGCCGGCTACGGCGGCGGCATCCTGGCCGGGCTCCGAGTGCTCGACACCCCGATCGTGGGCTGGCACTGGGGCGACGGCCAGGTGGCGCCGGAGGTGGTGGTGGCCGCCTGGCGTGTGCTGGTGGAGGGGGGGCACGACCTGGTGAAGGCCCGCCGCATCGAGCGGCAGGACGGGCTGCAGCGGCTCGCGGTGTCCACCATCTACAACGCGGTGATGACGGCCGGCTTCCGGGTGCCGGTCCGGGACGTGAACGGGTGCCCCAAGCTCTTCCGGAGGGAGACTCTGGAGGCCTTGGGGCCAGCCAGCAGGGACTGGTTCCTGGATCCGGAGGTGGTGTTGAGAGCCGCGGAGTCGGGGCT
>CAZCVP010000015.1:0-61054 GCA_964501915.1 uncultured Enterobacterales bacterium | reverse complement strand
CAACAGCATCCTGATCAAGGTGAACCAGATCGGGAGCCTGACCGAGACGCTGGACTGCATCCAGCACGCCCATCGCGCCGGCTACACCGCCGTCATCAGCCACCGCAGCGGCGAGACCGAGGACACCACCATCTCCGACCTCGCCGTGGCCGTGAACGCCGGCCAGATCAAGACCGGGGCGCCCTGCCGCACCGACCGCGTCGCCAAGTACAACCAGCTCCTGCGCATCGAGGACGAGATGGGCCCCGCGGCCCGCTACCTGGGCCGCTCCGCCCTGAGGCGCTGACGAGCACTCGTGTTCCGGGCGGGCCGTGCCGATCCCCGGTGCAGCCCCCCGGAGCGCCCCATGTCCACGCCCCTGCGACTCGTCCTGCCCGCCCTGGTCACCCTCGCAGGCTGTGCCTCCGACGCGCCGGATCCCCCCGCCTCGCAGGAGGGTCCCGAGACCTGGCTGGAGGCCGGCGACGGCGACTTCGGCGTGGACCCCGACGAGCTCGGCGGGACCACCCTCGCCGACGAGGCCGACTACAGCGACGTGGTGGGGCCGTTCGTGCTGGAGCTCGGTGCTGTCCAGGGCTCGGCGATCGTCGAGGTCCGTCTCGCGCGGGTGCTGGTGTCGGTGGAGGGGGCCTGGGCCGCCCTGCCCGTGAGCGGGGACCGGGTGGAGGTCGGGCCGGCGCTGGGGCGCTGGGCTGCGGCCTGGGAGGGTCGCCTTCCGGAGGGTCGCATCGACCGCGTCGAGGTGACGCTCTCCGGCGAGGCCTTCGTCGAGGGCCAGTCCCACGACGTGCCCGGGCCGGCGCGGGAGCTCCAGCTCGAGCTGTCCTTCGACCCGGTCGAGGCCGAGGGCGTGGTCGTGCTCACCGGGCTCCTGGACATGGCCGTCGCCGACGGCGAGGTCGAGCCCTGGCTGGAGACGGCGTTCCTGCGCGAGATCGACGACCAGGGCAGGCCGATCGACTGGTAGGGGACCGCCGGGTCACTCCCCGGCGTACTCCACCACCAGCACGTAGGCATCGTCGAAGGTGTAGCCGGCGTCGAGGAAGGCGCGCTCCACCCCCGCCGTCACGGCCACGCGCGGCTTGCGGGCCTCGCCGACCACCGTCATGTCCTCGTAGGCCACCAGGCGCTCCGGCTGCTGGAGCGAGGAGATCATCGCCACGACGTGGCGCCCCGCGGTGTCCTGGTGGTCGAAGAGGGGGAAGAGCCAGCGGGTGGTGGCCGGGCGGCCGAAGCGACCGCTGACCTCGTAGGAGACCTTGAGCGGGTAGTGCGCCGTGCCCGAGACCTGCACCGCCTCCTGCTCCACGCGCAGCTCCTCGATGGCCAGCACCTCGGGCTCGGGGTGGCCGTCGAAGGGGGGCAGGCGAGCGATCCAGAGGAAGAAGAGCACCACCGCGGCGGCCATGACGGCGAGCGCGAAGGCGAGTTTTCTCATGGTCTGTCCTCCATCCTTCCTATATTCTGGAGATCCCTGGCGGGTTGGGAGGAGCACGATGCTGACCTGGACCCTGACCTTTGTGCTCGCTGGATGTTCCGGCGACGACGCCGGTTTCGGTGGCGACGGCAACCCCTACGTCAACACGGGCACCGAGACCGAGACCGAGGAGACCGACACCGAGGACCCCTACGGCGACTGGCCGCGGCCCTATGACCCCAACGGCCCGAGCCTGGGGTCGATGGACGCCTGGTTCGACGAGTTCGGCAACATCGGCGACGTCATCTACGTCTCCATCGACTACTTCGACCCCCAGGACGACCTGCTCAACGGCAAGTTCAAGGTCTGGGTCGAGTCCGAGGACGGCAAGCTCGACGGCGACAGCGACGGCGACATCAAGAGCACCAGCAGCGGCAGCGCCGACGCCTGGATCTCCGCCGACGACAAGCTGGAGTTCGTGATCTCCATCGAGGACGAGTGGCAGGCCTACTTCCTGACCGTGCGGGCCTGGGACAAGCGGAACAACCGCTCCAACGACCTGGAGGGGTCGGTCGCCCCCTGAACGAAGCCCGCTGACCTGCGTCGATCGCGGCGGCACCTTCACCGACGTGGTGGTGCTCTGGCCGGGCGGGCGCCTGTCGGTCCGCAAGGTCCCCAGCGACCGCGCCGTGGTGGGGGAGCTGGCGACCGGTGAGCTGACCTTCGGCACGACCGTGGCCACCAACGCTCTGCTGCAGGGAGCAGGCGTCCCCGTGCTGCTGGTGGTCACGCGCGGCTTCGGCGACCTGCCCTGGATCGGCGATATGAGTCGGCCCGAGCTCTTCGACGCCGACGCCCGCTGGCCGGCGCCGCTGTGCGCCCGGGTGGTCGAGGTCGACGCCCGGGTGGACGTGGAGGGCCACGAGCTGGTCGCCCTGGGTCCCGCGGACCTGGAGCGGGTCCGGGCCGCCTGCGTCGGGGTCGAGGCGGTGGCGGTGGTCCTGCTCCACGGTCCGAGCGAGCCGGAGCACGAGCTGGCGCTCGCGGCCGCCCTGCCGCCGGGGCTGCACGTCAGCCTGGGGCACCGCTGCGTGCCCGAGCGGGGCTACCTCTCCCGCGTCGAGACCACCCTGGTCGACGCGGCGATCACGCCGATCCTCGCCCGCGCGATCGCCCGGGACCGCATCCCGCCCGGGTCCCGGGCGATGCGCAGCGACGGCAGCCTCTGTCCGGCCGAGGACCTGCGGGCTCCCGACGCGGTGCTCTCCGGTCCCGCGGGCGGGGTGCTGGCGGTCGCGGCGGTGGCGGCCCAGGCGGGCTTCGCGCGAGCGGTCGGCCTGGACATGGGCGGCACCAGCACCGACGTCTGCCGGGTCGACGCCGGCCGGCTGCCGCGCCGGGAGACCGACGCGCGGGTCGCCGGGGTGCGCCTGCGCCGACCGCAGCTCGAGGTGGAGACCATCGCCGCAGGGGGCGGCTCGGTGCTCTGGCACGACGGCGTGAGGCTCCGCGTCGGGCCCCAGAGCGCCGGGGCCGACCCGGGCCCGGCCTGCTATGGCCGCGGCGGGCCGCCCACCCTCACCGATGCCTGCCTGGTCGCGGGGCTCATCGACCCCGAGGCCTTCGAGCCGCCCCTGGACGCGGAGCTGGTCGAGCTGCCCGGGGCGGCCGGCGAGTTCATCGAGGTGGCGCGGGAGGCGATGGCCGCCGCCGTCGCCGGGCTGGCGACCGCCCGCGGCATCGCCCTGGGTGACCACGCCCTGGTGGCCTACGGGGGGGCCGCCGGTCAGCACGCGGCCCCGGTGGCGGATCGCCTGGGCATCGCCACGGTGCTGGTGCACCCCTGTGCGGGTGTGCTCAGCGCCTGGGGGCAGTGCCTGGCCCGCCGCGAGGAGGCCGCGGTGGCGGCCCTCTGGCGGCCCCTGCCCGAAGCCTGGTCGCAGCTCGTGGCCTGCTGGGAGTCGCTGGAGGCGGGCCTTCCGGCCCTGGGGGAGCGGGAGCGGACCGCGGAGCTGCGGCACCGGGGCACAGACCACGCCTTGGAGGTCGCCGGGGCGACCCTCGGGGAGCTACGGTCGGCCTTCGCACGGGCCCACCTGCAGCGCTATGGCTTCGGGCGGCCCGGGGCCGTGGTCGAGGTGGTGAACGCCCGGGTCCGGGTGCGGGCCCCGGCCCGAGAGCTGCCCCCGGTCGACACCGACCCCTGGGGCCTCGGCGAGAGCACCCTGGAGGGACCGGCCCGGGTGACCAGCCCCACCACCGCCGTCCTGGTGCCCGAGGGCTGGGTGGCGCGCCGGCGTGACGGGCTGCTGCGGCTGGACCGTCAGGCTCCAGTCCGGCGCGCCGATGACGACACGGCCCGCAGCGCCTTCGGCCTGGAGCTCTGGGGCAACCGCTTCATGTCGGTCGCCACCCAGGCCGGCGAGCTGCTGCGACGCCTCGCCCGCTCGGTGAACATCCGCGAGCGCCTGGACTACTCCTGCGCCGTCTTCGACGCGCGGGGCAGGCTCGTGGCCAACGCACCCCACATACCCGTCCACCTGGGGGCGATGGGCGAGACGGTCCGGGACCTGTTGCGCACCAGGGAGGTGGTCCCCGGCCAGCCCACGCTCTGCAACGACCCCTGCGCCGGTGGGTCCCACCTGCCGGACCTGACCGTCGTCACGCCGGTGGCCCACGGCGAGCGGGTGTTCTTCGTCGCCTCGCGGGCCCACCACGTCGACGTCGGGGGGCTCACGCCGGGCTCGATGCCGCCGCACTCGACCTCGCTGGAGGAGGAGGGCTTCGTGGTGCGCCACCGCCCCCTGCTGGACCTCGCCACGGCCACCCTGGCACCCCTCGACGATCTGCTCGGTCGCTGCCGCGAGCCGGACACGGTCCGGGCGGATCTCGAGGCCCAGGTCGCGGCCAACGCCCACGCCGCCCGGCTGCTGGTGGCGCTGGGGCCCTCGGACGTGCTCGCGGCCTGGATGGAGCACCTCGAGGACGCCGCCGCGGACGCGGTGGCGGCGCTGCTCGGCGGCCTGAGACCCGGGGAGGCCGAGGACACCCTGGACGGCCTGCCGCTGCGCGTGCGGTGGCTGCCCGGGCCCGAGGGCCTGACGCTGGACTTCACCGGGACGGGCGGCCCGCACCGGGGCAACTGCAACGCGCCCCTCGCGGTGGTCCGGGCGGCCGTGCTCTACGTGCTGCGTGCGCTGGTGGCACGCGACATCCCGCTGAACGAGGGCGCCCTGCGGGCCGTGCGGCTGGTCCTGCCGGAGCCTTCGCTGGTCTGCCCGCCGCCTGGAGCCGCGGTGGCGGGAGGGAACGTCGAGACCAGCCAGCGCATCGCCGACCTGCTGCTGCGGGCCGCCGGTGCCCGGGCCGCCTCCCAGGGCACGATGAACAACCTCACCTGTGGCGGGGCGGGCTGGGCCTTCTACGAGACCGTCGGCGGCGGAACGGGGGCATCCGCGCGCGGCCCGGGCGCCGACGGTCGCCAGGTCCACATGACCAACACCCGTGGCACCGATCCGGAGGTCCTCGAGGCCCGCCTGCCGCTGCGGGTGCACCGCACGGCCTTCCGGCCCGGATCCGGGGGGGCGGGTCTGCACCCGGGGGGACGCGGGCTGGTGAGGGAGCTGGAGGTGCTGGAGCGGGCGGAGGTGGCGCTGTTGGCGGGGCGTCGCGCCGCCGGTGCGCCGGGCCTGGCGGGGGGAGGGGAGGGCGCCCCGGGCCGGGACCTGCTCGTGCGCGCCGGCGTGCGGACGCGCTGGGATGGGCACGCCGCCGTGCTCGCCCCGGGGGATCGGGTCATCGTCGCCACCCCCGGGGGGGGAGGTTGGGGCCGGGATCCGGGCGACAGCGTGTAGGCTCCCGGTTGTGACGGGAGTGCGGAGCGAGCTCCTGCTGGCGGCGGTGCTCGCCGCGATGCTGGCGCTGGGCCTCTCCCTGGGGCTCTGCGTCCAGGACGACACCTACATCTCGCTGCGCTACGCCCACAACCTCGTCGAGGGCCACGGACTGGTCTTCAACCCGGGCGAGGAGCCGGTCGAGGGCTACACGAACTTCCTCTGGACCGTGATGCTGGCCGCCGTGATGGCACTGGGCGGCAACGGCGTGCTCGCCTCGGTGGTCGGCGGCCTGCTCAGCGCCGGGCTGCTGGGCTGGGTGACCTGGCGCTATGGCCGGGACTCTCCCTCCTGCCAGGGGCGGCCCCTGCTGGTCCTGCTCGCACCGGCCCTGGTCGTGCTCGATCCCGGCCTGCTGCTGGAGTCGGTCCAGGGGCTGGAGAGCGTGTTCTTCACCCTGCTCGTCACCGGCTGCGCGGCCCTGACGATCCGGGAGATGGAGGACTCCGATCGGGTGCCCTGGTCCGGCCTGGTCGGGGGGCTGGCCGCCCTCACCCGCCCCGAGGGCTACCTCTTCTACGGGCTCTTGCAGGTCGCGAGGGTCTTCCATCGGCCGGTGCGGCCCCCGGGCGCCGTGCGCATCGGCTGGCTCGTCTTCGGGATGTTCGCTGTCAGCCACCTGGTCTACCGCTGGACCTTCTACGGCGACATCGTCCCCAACACCTTCCACGCCAAGACCGGCGGTGGCCCCGAGATGTGGGAGCGCGGCCTGCACTACGTGGGGGAGTTCGCCTACCGCCACCTGGGCCTGGTGATCGCCGGCCTGATCGGTGCCTGGGTCGCGGTCCGGCGCGGTGCGGCCCGCGACATGATCAGCCTGCTGCTGGTCTCGGTGATGCTGGTCTACGTGGTCAGCGTCGGTGGGGACTTCAAGCACTCCGGCCGCTTCCTGCTGCCCGTGCTGCCGCTGATGGCGCTGTGGGCCCAGGACGGACTGGCTCGCGTCCTCGACGAGCTGGAACACCGTCGCCTGCCGGCCTGGCTGGGCGGGGCGGCCGTGCTCAGCCTCTGCCTCCACAACGGCCTCCAGTACTGGCCGATCGCCTCCGGGGCCGCCACCTTCCGGGTCGTCAACCAGGACGAGCGGATCGCGGTGGGCGAGTTCCTGCGCATGCGCTTCGCGCCGGACACCCGGATCGCCATCCACTCCGCCGGCACGGTGCCCTACATCTCGAACCTGCCGACCATCGACTGCTGGGGACTCTCCGATCGCCACATCGCCCGGGTGGAGGTCGAGGACATGGGCAAGGGCACGCCGGGCCACGAGAAGACCGACTACGAGTACGTCTTCCGCAAGCACCCCACGGTCTACCTCCCCGAGAAGGACCTGGTGACGGCCGAGCCCAGCAGGCTGCTGGTGCCGATGGACTTCCCGGAGACCTTCGAAGGCCACTACGACCAGCGCTCGAACCAGCTCCAGGACGGCCGCTGGGTCAACTACTGGCTCCACATCCCGGAGCCCGACGTGCCGGCTCCAGCCGACGACCTGAGGGTGCCTGTCACACCTCGCTAGCCGCGAGCGACTGTTGTGGTGTCGGTCTGGTGGCGGATAGGCTGCGCCGACACCCCGGAGGCTGCTTGCGGGTCCTGCTGATCAACCCGGCGATGAACATGCGGAAGCTGGGTCGCTTCGCGAACCTGCTGGAGCCGATGCCGCCGACGGGGCTGGCCTATGTCGCCGGGGCCCTGCAGGCCCACGGCGTGCACGTCCGCTGCGTGGACATGTTCGCCGAGAAGCTCTCGGGCACCGAGGTGGTCGAGCGGGCCCGGCGCTTCGGACCCGACCTGGTGGGCATGACGGTGCTGACCCCCTCGGCCCCGGTGTGCGAGGAGCTGGTCGAGGGCATCCGTCGCGCGGTGCCCGGCGCCCGCCACGTCTGGGGCGGCATCCACGCCGAGGTCTTCGCCGAGGAGCTCTGCCGGGACTCCGGGGTGGACTTCTGCGGCCACCAGGACGGCGAGGTCACGATCACCGAGCTGGTCGACGCCCTGGAGGCTGGCCAGACGGACTTCTCCGCCATCCGGGGGCTGACCTGGCGGAGCGACGACGGCCAGGTCTCCACCAACCCGGCGCGGCCGCTGCACAGGGACCTCGACAGCCTGCCGTATCCGGCCTGGAACCTGCTCCCGCTCCACCGCTACGGGCTGCTGCCCTTCGCCGACTTCGCCAAGCCCGTGCTCACCATGGCCGGCTCGCGGGGCTGCCCCTACCGCTGCGACTACTGCAGCCTCATCCACACCGGGGGCAAGACCTACCGCCGCCGGGACCCGATCCAGATCGTCGACGAGTACCAGTACCTGGTCGAGCGGTACGGCGTGCGGCAGATCGGCTTCGTCGACCCGATCTTCCCCCTGGTCAAGAAGGACCTGGCGCCTCTGTGCGAGGAGATCGCCCGGCGCGGCCTGGACCAGAGGTGCGCCTGGCTCTCGGAGACCCGCGCCGACCGCCTGGACCCCGAGACCTGCCGCATCATGTACGAGGGCGGCTGCCGGCGGGTCCTGATGGGCATCGAGTCCGGCGTGGACATGCTGCTGGGCAACGTCAACAAGACGCTGACCACCGAGCGCGTGCGCGAGGGCGTGGCCAACGCCCGCGCGGCGGGCATCCAGACCGTCGGCCTGTTCATGATCGGGCTGCCCGGCGAGACCCCGGAGATGACGCGGGAGACCATCCAGTTCTCGATCGACCTCGACCTGGACTTCGCCAAGTACGCGATCACGGTGCCCTTCCCCGGGTCCAAGCTCTTCGACGACCGCTGGCAGAAGGACCTCTACCGGGACGACTGGGACAACTACTCGACCTTCAACCCCGACCCCGACGCCCTGATCTACCACCCGCATGGCTACGACCCGGCCACGCTGGTGAAGATGCAGCAGGTGGCGATGCGGCGCTTCTACCTGCGTCCGGCGCAGATCAAGAAGCAGCTCATCAACCTGCGGACCCTCTCGCCGCGGAACCTGCTCTATGGGATCTACGGGATGGCGGTCTGATCAGGCGACAGGGGTAGCACCGTGGCCCTCGGAGAGGGCCGGGAGAGACACCCGCCGAGTGGAGATGCGTTCGATGAGGTAGGCTCGGCGCCCGGTCCTGCATGGGGGGAGCGACGATGACGATTGCGCTGCTCCTCGTGCTGCCGGGTTGCTCGGACTACGGCTTCCGCGACATCCTGGCGGGGGGCGGTCGCGGCGACGACCCGGGCACCGTGGACACCGAACCGACCGGCAGCTCGGACAGCGACCCGCCCGAGTGCCCCGACGGCGACCTGGACGGCCACAGGGACGAGTCCTGCGGGGGAACCGACTGCGACGACTCGGACCCAGACACCCACCCCGACGCTGACGAGCGCTGCGACGGCGTCGACAACGACTGTGACGGTGAGCTCGGCGCGGAGGAGCGCGATCAGGACGCCGACGGTGCCGCCGCGTGCGAGGGCGACTGCGACGACACGGACCCGCGGCTGAACCTCGACGACGCCGACGGCGACGGCCTCACAACCTGCGACGGGGACTGTGTCGACAGCCACGAGGGCATCCACCCGCGTGTGGCTGGACTCCCGGTCCTCTACGTCGTCGAGGGTGCCGACAGCGACGCGGCGGACGGATCCTGGGACCACCCCTACCCCGAGCTCCAAGAGGCGGTCGACGCGGTGCCCGGCGATGCCGTGGTGTGCGTGTCCCCGGGGACCTACGAGCCGTTCGCGGTCGCCAGCCGCGGGGGACTCGAGATCCTGGGACCGGGAGATGGCAGCGCCCGCATCGCCGGGTCGATCGAGTGGAATGCCGCGAGTGGGGGCCAGCTCGCCGGCCTGGTCTTCGAGAGCCTCCAGTCCTACAACGGCGCCCCCGGCAGCTCGAGGAACCTCGTTCGCTACAACGAGGTGGACTGCGAGACCCACGACGACGCGATCTTCTTCGGGCTCGCCGACCGGGAGAACGTCGTGGTGCACAACGTCCTGCGCGGTTGCACCTACGGGCTCTACATGAACGGCAGCCAGGCAGGAGAGAACCACCTGGTGGCGTTCAACCGCTTCAGCGAGCACGACTGGAACGCCGTGCACGGCAACTGGAACCACGGCTCCGTCGTGATGGGCAACCGGGTGGAGCGCTGCGGAAGAGACAACGAGGACGCCGGTGGCCTCGGCGTGGACGCCTACGCGCGCACGATCCTGTGGCTCGGCAACACCGTCGTCGACAGCATCGGCGACGGCATCGACCTCGGCGGCACGGGCAGCAGCGGCATGTGGGCCTGGGGGAACCTGGTCACGACGAGCAGCCACGCCGGACTCGCCGGCGCATCTGGCAGCTCGGTCGCCTTCAACAACCTGGTGGACAACGCCCTGGCTGGCGACGCCTCGGGCGCCACGCTGGAGAGCCACTACGATTCCGAGGCCGCGCTTCCCCAGGACGACCACGTCGAGAGCCGGAACCTCGTCGCCGAGGTCCCCCCCGACTTCCCGCGCGAGGTCGACGTCGACCAGGACGGCGACGACGACCGTGGAGACACCCTGTGCGTCGTCGGGGACTGGGGTGGCGGCAACCCCCTGTTCGGGGCCACGGAGGTGACGGCGGACACCTCGGGCACCACGCCGGTGGTGTCGTGGCGTCACTGCGACGGGGACGGCGACGCCTCTCACGACCAGGCGGCCTTCCAGGTCCAGGTGGCGGCAGAGCCCTGGTACCGGGGGCCGACGTCGACCTACGACTCGGGTGAGCAGGCGGGGGCGGAGGTGAGCTGGACGCTGCCCGAGGACCCCGGGCCCGGCGCCTTCGTGCGGGTGAGATCGAGGGACGCCAACGGGGCGTGGAGCGCGTGGTCGGACGGGCTGGACACCGTGGAGTAGGGCTCCGGGCCAGCGCGTCGCCAGCACCCAGGGGGTCTCGTGACCTCACCGTCGCGCCCTGCCGGCAGCGCAGGCCCCGTCTCTGCTTGGCGTGCCGCGAGGCACACGTGCCTCCACTGGTTCTGCTGCGCTCGGCGCCCAGTCGGAGTCCAGATCGTGCCTGTGCTCGCAACGCTCCTGCCGATCGCCTGCCTCCACCTGGATGCCGCAGACCTCGCGCTCCGCGGGGACCTGGACTCGGACGACGTGCCCGCGAGCCTCTCCCGGATGGGAGCTTCCTGCTGGCCCAGGTGGTCTCCTCACTTCAGACGCCGCCGCGGGAGCAACGGGCCTACGGTCCGCTCGCGGGCGACCACACGCACTCGGGATCGAGAGCCACCCCGCGCAGGTCATCGAACGCCGGGTGCCACTCGATGTCATGGTGAAACCCGACCATACGTTCGATCTTGCAGCCCTCCGGAGGTGCCACCTGCGCAGCGGCCCAGTCAGCAGGGGCCGGGACCGCCAGGCGGTGACACCGGTAGATCGTCCAGAGGTCGGCCTTGCGGCTCTCCCGGCCGTCGAGAGCCCCGAACTCCGAGAGTGCGCACGTGCGAGCATCTCCCTGGGTGAGGTCCCACATGGATGCCCGGCCCTCCGACACAGCCGTGGTGGCGTGGTTCAGGTCCGCGGTTGCCGCCAGGTACTCCACCTCGCACCCCACCCGGGTCAGGTAGAGCTGGGCTCCCCACACCTGGGTCCGGAATCCGTCGACGGCGCGGGAGCCGGCGACTTCGATCGGTCCTACGATCGCGGGCGGGCCGGCGCCGGCGCCGGCCCACAGATCGAACAGCCAGAGCTGACTCGTCCAGGTCGTGGCGTACGGACCGTTCCTGACCTCGACGGGGACGTAGATCCTGGGCTGCAGGTCAGAGTCCCCGCAAGAGGTTGCCTGCCCGAGTGTGTAGTCGAGGGCCCAGTGCCAGTCCTCCTGGGAGTTGTCGGCGGCGAGAACGGAGACCGTCTCATGGCCGGCCGAACCCGCCGAGAGCTTCAGCGTCTTGCCAGGCGCTTCGATTCGGATCCAGGTGTCTCCGAACCGCATCTCGACGAGGTCCGGTGGGCGCAGCATCGAGTCTGGAAGCGCCGGGAACGCTGGCCGAATGGACGCGCCCTGGCCATCGAGGACGACCTGGTAGCGGTCGCGATGGACCTGCTCCGGCGGTCCACCCTGAGAACCATCCTCCGACGAGGATCTGACCTCTCCAGACGCTCCTGGTTCGTCAGCGGCCAAGGTTGCACAGGCCACTGCCACCACGAGAGCCAGGGATGGGGCAAGGACGGCGGGTCTCATCACCCCTCCTCGAGGGACACCGTGGCTGTCGGGTACCTGGGGAGACTATCGCAATTCGCACAGCCAACAGGTCATGGCCCTCTCGGGGGGGGCGATCCCCGCGAAGACGCCATGGGCGCGGTCGGTGCAGTGGTCGGACCTCACCACAAGGCGCCAGCCGAGCCTCAGTGGACCGATTCCTGACTGGGCGGGGGTGTCTCCGCCGGGTGATGGTCTTCATGCCGAGTGACCACCTGGCCGACATCGAGGTGTTCGTCCCGCGGGCTCTCCCCCGCTCTGCCGAGCTGTCCGCCGACGGCCGAGAGAGGTACTGGCCCGGGTGAGGGGAGCGCTCACCGCCGATGTGGAGGACACCAGGGTCATGGAGGCGGACAGGAGGGCGGCGGTGCTGGACCGTGCGCTGACTCTCGTCGTGCCTGGGAGCCCGAGGCGAGCAGCGCTTCGGGCGGTGGCCCCCGAGAGAACCGGAGACGACCTGGCTCCACCGGCTGGAGCCTTGCGAGGCGGGGGTTTGGTGGTGCGGAACGGGCGACAACTACCCTGACACCGGGGGTTCGTCTTCGTTCTCGTGGTCGTGGTCGTGCTCGTCCTCGTCCTCGTCCTCGTCCTCGTCCTCGTCCTCGTCCTCGTCCTCGTCGCCGGCCTCGATTCCCGCGGCGGAGCCCGACGCCAACGCAGCGAGGTCCAGGGAGCGACCCGTCACGCTAGACCTCGGGGATGGAGCGCCGACCACCTCGGTGATCGGTCTCACACTCGGGGCCGGACCTCCGGTCTGATCAGGCGACCCGCGCCTCTCCGTCCCCCGAGTCCCAGTCCACGATCGGCCAGCCCCGGGAGCGCGCCTTGCGACGCAGGCGGGGGTCCGGGTCGACCACCACGGGCCTGCCCACCGCCTCGAGCACCGAGAGGTCGGCGACCGAGTCGGTGTAGAAGCTGCAGTCCCTGAGGTCCACTCCCCGCGCCTCCGCGCACCGCTGCGCGTGCAGCAGCTTGCCCTCGCGGAAGCAGAGGGGCTCGACCGCTCGACCGGTGAAGCGGCCGTCGGCGTCGACCTCGAAGCGGTTGCAGAGGATCTCGTCGAAGACGAGGTCCCGGGCGAACTCCTCGGAGAGGTAGCTGGAGGTGGTGGTGAGCAGCACCAGGGCGTCGCCGTTGAGGCGGTGGTTCTCCACCGCGGCCAGCGCGCCGGGGCGGACCAGGTCGCGGCACTCCCGCTCGTAGAAGGCACGCGTGCGCTCGGCGAAGTCGCTCTCCAGGCTGCCGGCGAGGGTGGCGATGGCGAGACGCAGGGCGTCCTCCATGTCGGCGAGGCCGATGCGGTAGCGCACGAACCACCCGGTCGCCCGCAGGAACTGGAACCGGCTCAGGTGCCCCTGGCGCAGCTCGGAGCGGACCCAGAGACGGCCCGTGTTCTGGCCCACGAGGGTCTTGTCGAGGTCGAAGAAGGCGATCGCCATGTCTACTCCTAACCGGAGCCGCGTTAGGTCTGGGTGCCGTGGCCGCCCCCGTACTGACACCGACCAGCCTGTCGCCCCAGGACCTGCTGTACTGGGCGATGGACACCTACGGCGAGAGCCTGGCCTTCACGACGGGGCTGGGACCCGGCGGCATCTGCCTGCTCCACATGGCCCGCCAGCACTGGGACGAGGTGAGCTGCGTCTTCCTCGACACCAGCTTCCACTTCCAGGAGACCCTGGACTACGCCGAGGACATCGAGGACCTGCTGGACGTCGAGATCATCGGCAAGCGGCCCAGGCCCTTCGGTCCGACCTGGCGCGAGGACCGCCTGGCCTGCTGCGACCACCGCAAGGTCCAGCCCCTGGCCGAGGCCCTGGAGGGCAAGCAGGCCTGGGTCAACGCCCGCAGAGGTGACCAGGGCGGCCTGCGGGCCGGCATCCCGGCCATCGAGCGCGACGCGGTGGGCTTCGTGAAGATCAACCCCCTGGCCTACGTGGACCGGGCCTGG
This sequence comes from uncultured Enterobacterales bacterium, assembly GCA_964501915.1. GTDB lineage: Bacteria > Myxococcota_A > UBA796 > UBA796 > CAJQPC01 > CAYFPX01. The sequence continues at coordinate 47,604 of CAZCVP010000015.1, read as the reverse complement.
GTCATGGCGTACCTGGCCGAGCACTCGGTGCCGATCCACCCCCTGCTGACCATGGGCTACGGCTCGGTGGGCTGTGAGCCGTGCACGCGCAAGCTGCGGCCCGGGGAGAGCGAGCGCGACGGGAGGCTCTTCGCCCGTGGCCACACGGAGTGCGGCATCCACACGCGGTTGATGGTGAAGGGGTGAGGCTCTGGCTGCTGGCGCTGGCCTGTGGGGGCGGCGACGACCCGGACACCTCCAACACAGGCGACAGCCAGGCGACCACGGCCCTGGACTCGGACAGCGAGGACACGGAGACCGACGACACGGGCACCGCCGGCCCCTGCCCCCCCACCATGGCCCACGTCGGCGGCGCCTTCTGCATCGACCGCTTCGAGGCGGCGCTGGAGGAGCTCGTCGACGGGTCCTGGGTGGCGTCCAGCCCCTACGAGACCGTGTCCGGCCGCACGGTGCGGGCCGTCGCCCGCCGCGGCCAGGTCCCCCAGGGCTACCTCTCCGGCGACGAGGCCGCCGCCGCCTGCGAGGCCGCCGGCAAGCGCCTCTGCACCGACGCCGAGTGGGACCTCGCCTGCCGGGGCCCCCAGGGCCACACCTGGCCCTATGGCGACACCCACGTTGAAGGGGCCTGCAACGACGACTACGACGGCTCCCACCCGGTCATCGACTACTTCGGCACCAGCGAGGGCGTCTGGGACGGCGAGCACATGAACGACCCCGGCATCAACCAGCAGCCCGGCACCGTCGCCCCGGGAGGGGACTTCGCCGACTGCGAGAGCGTCTGGGGGGTCTTCGATCTGCACGGCAACCTGCACGAGTGGGTCGACGAGGCGAGCGGGGTCTTCCGCGGCGGCTTCTACGCCGACGCCTCGATGAACGGCAATGGCTGCGGCTACGTCACCACGGCCCACGGCCGCAGCTACCACGACTACTCGACCGGCTTCCGGTGCTGTCAGGAGACTCGGTGATGGACCTGTTCGCGCTCATGGGCTTCGTCTGCTGGACCTTGCTGCTGGTCCTGGCGATCGCCGGTCACCGGGTCGTCCAGGTCCTGCGGGGGCGGCAGCGCTCCGACGACTTCAGGTCGGGGGAGCCCCACGGACCCGAGTGGTACCGGCGGCTGAACCGGGCCCACATGAACTGCGTCGAGAACCTGCCGATCTTCGCCGCCGTGGTGCTGGCCGGGCGCCTGCTCGAGCTCCCGGACGAGCCCTTCGGGCTGGTGGCCCTGGCGGTGCTCGGGGCTCGGGTGCTCCAGACCTCGGCGCACCTGCTCTCGGGCAGCACCCTGGCCGTCAACGTGCGCTTCTGCTTCTACGCGGTGCAGGTGGTGGCCATGGGCTGGATGGCCTTCGAGGTGGTCCAGGCCCTCGCCCTGTGATCAGGCGTCGAACCACCGCGGCTTCACGAGCTGCTGGTAGTGCTCGACGTTCAGCGGGTTGATGCGCTTGCGCACGGCGTCCACCGCCATCGAGGCGCTCACCTTGACGAACCAGCGGTACATGTCCCGCTTGTAGTCCACCCGGCTGCCGAGCCCGCGCAGCATCCACTTCGGGTTCACGAAGCGCTTGTTCATCTCGTAGAGCGCCTGGGCGATCTCGTGGCGGTCCAGGTAGTCGCTGTCGAGCACCGGGCTGAGCCAGTCGAAGTCGTCGAAGTCGCCCTCGGTGATGTGGCCGTTGGCCAGGGCTTCGTCGTAGATCGGCGTGCCGGGCACCGGCGTGATCGGGTGGAAGGCGGGGAAGTCCACGTCGAGCTTCAGGGCCAGGTCGACCTGGCGCTCCAGGCTCTGGTGGTCCTCCTCCTTGACGCCGACGATGAAGGTCGCCTGGATGAAGACCTCCGGGTACCTCTCCTTGAAGATGCGGATCGCCTGCTCGGCGACACCGCCGGTGTAGAAGCGCTTGTCCAGCGACGACAGGGAGTCGTCCTCGGCCCGCTCCACGCCGATGAGGATGTGGGAGAGCCCGGCCCGGACCTGGGCCTCCAGGATGCCGCGCTCCTCGTCGCGCACGATGCAGTCGGCCCGCATGAAGGCGAACCACTTCGTCTTCATGCCCGAGGCGATCAGCGCCTCGGAGAACGCCAGGTTGAAGCGGGGATCGATGTTCCAGGACTCGTCGACCCACACGTGGGAGCGCTTGCCGTACTTGTGGTACAGCAGCTCGATCTCCTCCATCACCCGGTCGACGGACTTGGTGCGCCAGCGAGGCGAGAGGCGGGTGTTGCCGTGCTCGTCGATCTTGCGGTCGGCCATGGTGGTCCACCAGGCGCAGAAGCTGCAGCTCGAGACGCAGCCCCGGGAGTGGTGGATGGTGGTGCCGCCGGGGGAGAAGAGGTAGCGACTGGTGCCGTAGAGGTGCATCGGCATCAGGTCGTAGGCGGGCAGCGGAAGGCTATCGAGGTCCTTCACCAGCCTGCGGCTCGCGGTCCGAACCAGCTCGCCGTCGCGGCCGAAGGCCAGGCCGTCCACCCGCTCGAGGTCGCCATCGCCGCCGGCGAGGACCTCCAGCAGCTCGGCGAAGGTCTGCTCACCTTCGCCGACCACGATGGCGTCGATGTCGGCGTGGTCCGCGTAGCGGTGGGCGAGGTTGGTGAAGTGGCCCCCCCCGGCGACCGTGAAGGCCTCTGGGCAGGCCTCCTTCACCAGGCGGAAGAAGCGCAGGGCCTCCGAGGCGTAGAGCGCGTGGTTCTCGCCACAACCCACCACCTGGGGCCGGAACTCGCGCACCAGGTGGAAGAGCGTGCGCCAGCCGACGTGCATCGGCAGGCAGTCCACCACCCGGACCTCGTGGCCCGCCTCCCGGGCCACCGCCGCCAGGGCCGGCAGGGCCTGCTGGAGCAGGTAATTGTCGCCTTCGGAGGTGAAGGGCCAGTAGCGACGGGGGGGCTGGACGATGAGGACGCGCACCCACGGAGCTTACTGTCAGCCTCTGCGGGCCACCACCGTCCAGGCCCGATTCCACGGTGCCGTCACCGGGTGGGCCTGGAGCCGCGCGTCCCAGGCCAGCACGTGCTCCAGGTGCTCCAGGCCGCCGGCCAGCTCGAAGGGACCGGACTTGACGTAGTGGGTCGGCAGGAGCAGCTCGATCTCCCAGTCCGCGAGCAGCGCTCGCAGGTCGCGCTCGGTGAAGGTGCGCACCCAGCGATCTCCGGGGATTTGGACCACGCCGTCCCCCAGCAGCGTCTCCAGGGAGCCGCTGGGGGCATCCAGGGCGGCGCCCCAGCCCCAGCGGGCTTCGACGCTGGCGAGCAGCGGGGCTCCCCGGGGCAGGACCTCGGCCAGGCGCTGCAGGACCCGAGCCGGGTCTTCGGCGTAGCAGAGCACCTCCGCCGCCACCACGGCGTCGACAGGCGCCAGCTCCGGCAGGCGCTCGCCGGTCGACCAGTGCAGGTCCAGGCTCCCGGGCCGCCCGCGGGCGTGCTGGGCGAGGCGCCAGAGGCTGCGCAGGTCCGGGTCGACGGCCTCGACCTCCAGGCCCTGGTCCAGCAGCCAGGCCGTGAAGCGACCGGTGCCGCACCCGAGGTCGAGCACCCGCCGGGCCCCCGCCAGGGCCGGGCCCCAGTGGTGGAGGTAGACGGCTCGCTCCAGCAGCTTGTCCCGGTGGTTCGGGGCCGACGGATCCAGGAAGTCGAGCCAGCCCGACAGGTCGGGATCCTGCCAGGCGGTCCGGGCGCCGACGAGGTTCTCGAAGGGGGGAGCGGGGGCGGAGCCGCCCTCGTGGAGCTCCGGAAGCCGAGGGTCGCCGGCCGGCATCGTGAACGAGGACCCGACCCAGGGTCCCAGGTCTGTGCAGGGGTAGGGGGGACCGTCGGGCAGCTCCAGCCGGGAGCCACCGGGAAGTCGTGCGTCGGCGAGGGCCATGCGGACCTGTAGCAGGCTGACCTCCACCTTGACAGGGGACCACCGGCAGGACAGACTGTGAGCGACCCGTCGACCCGACCGGGAACGACGATCACCGCCCCCTGGAGGTCCCGATGCGTTGGCGCCCGTCGCCCCGTCCCAAGCCCCCGAAGAAGTAGCTACTTCAGGGTGCTCGGCTGAGAGGCTGCCTCCGCCGCGAGGCGGCCTTTGTCGTTTTGCGGGCACTGCCCCGCCCCTCACCCGATCTCGTAGGCCCCCGGATCCGCCAACAAGGCCTTCATCAGCGCCAGCGTCATCCCGTGCCCCGGCCGCAGGGCCTCCAGCCGCCCGCGCAGCCGACCGCCGAGCAGGGCCACGTCACCGACGAGGTCCAGGACCTTGTGGCGCACCGGCTCATCCAGTGCCCGCGCTCCCCCGGGGTTGATCACGCCGTCGCGGTCATAGACCAGCGCATTGTCCAGGTCACCACCGCGGGCCAGCCCCCGGGACCGCAGCAGCTCGACGTGCTCCAGGAAGCCGAAGGTGCGGGCCCAGCAGACCTCGTCCTTGAAGGTCTGGGCGTCCAGCACCAGGGCCAGCGTCTGCTCGCCGATGGCCGGGTGGGGGAAGGCGATGGTGGCGTCGATCTCCAGGTGGTCGGACGGCACGAGCCGGACCTGCCGATCGCCGTTGATGACCTCGACCCGTCGCTTGACGATCAGCTCCAGCGGCTTCGCCTCCTGGTCCAGGCGCCCAGCGCCCTCCAGCAGCTCCACCCACTGAAGCGCCGAGCCGTCGAGGATCGGGATCTCCGGGCCGTCGACCTCGATCCGAGCGTTGTCCAGCCCCATCGCCATCAGCGCGGCGAGCAGGTGCTCGCCCGTGGAGACCCGGGCCCGCCCCCGGGCGAGGGTCGTGGCCATGCGGGTGTCAGCCACCCAGGTGCAGTGGGCCGGCACGGCCGGGGAGCCGGGCAGGTCGGTGCGGGCGAAGAGCACGCCGGCGCCCGCGGGAGCCGGCACGATGCGCACGTTGACCAGGGCGCCCGTGTGCAGGCCGACGCCGTGGGTCTCGACGCCGCGCGCGAGGGTGGCCTGGACCCGAGCCCCCCGGCTCGGAGCCTCGGTTTCCAGTACCGCCGGATGAGACCCTGAGCCCGACATGGCCGGCATCATAGTGTCGCTTTTCGGGGTCGGCCACACGGGGTGCGCGCCCGGGGGCCTCAGTCCTGGCTCGGACCGGGCAGTCCCTCGACGGATGTGCCAGGGTGGACGTCGTGTTCCGCGAACCACCCCTGGGGCATCTCCAGGGCGTGGAGCACCACCGCCTCCGAGGGCACGCTGGTCCGGTCGAACGGGACCATGTCCTTGATGGTGGCCACGGTGCCGTCCTCGCGGATGAAGGCGATGGACAGCGGGATCTGGGTGTTCTCCATCCAGAAGGAGCGGGTGCTCGGTCGCGGGTAGACGAACAACATCCCGGCGTCCTCGCCGAGCCCCTTGCGGTACATCAGGCCCTGCTGGCGCTCCTGGGGGTCGTCGGCGACCTCGGCCACCACCTCGTGGCCCCCGACGACCAGGGTGATGGTCGGGAGCTGCGGCTTGTGGGCGTTGACGCAGCCGACGAGCACCAGGGTGAGCCACATCAGAAGAGCTCGGGGACGGGGCTGTGGAGCTGGGCGACGACGCCGAGGTGCCGCAGGCCGCGGGCGGTGATGATCCGGCCCCGTGCCGTGCGCTGGAGCAGGCCCTGCTGGATCAGGTAGGGCTCGTAGACCTCCTCGATGGTGCCCGACTCCTCGCCGATCGCTGCGGCGAGGTTGGTGAGCCCGACGGGACCGCCCTCGAACTTGACGGCGATGGCCTCCAGGATGCGGCGGTCCATGCTGTCGAGGCCCTCGGCGTCGACGGCGAGGCGGCCCAGGGCGATGCGGGTGATGTCCAGGTCGATGGTGCCGTCGCCCTCGACCTGGGCGAAGTCCCGGACCCGCTTGAGCAGGCGGTTGGCGATGCGGGGGGTGCCGCGGCTGCGACAGGCGAGCTCGGTGGCGCCCTCGTCGGAGATCGGCACCCCGAGGCGCCCGGCGGAGCGCTGGATGATGATCAGCAGCTCCTCGGGGGTGTAGAAGTCGAAGGTGGCCTGGATGCCGAACCGGGCCCGCAGCGGCGAGGTGAGCAGGCCGCTTCGGGTGGTGGCGCCGACCAGCGTGAAGGGTCTCAGGGGCAGCTTCACCGACTGGGCACCGGGCCCGGAGCCGAGCAGCACGTCGATCTCGTAGTCCTCCATCGCCGGGTAGAGCACCTCCTCGACGGCGCGGTGGAGCCGGTGGATCTCGTCGATGAACAGCACCTCCCGCTCCTGGAGGTTGTTCAAGAGCGCTGCCAGGTCGCCGCCGCGCTCCAGGGTCGGCCCGGAGGCGGTGTGGACCTCGACACCGAGCTCCTGGGCGAGGATGTAGGCGTGGGAGGTCTTGCCCAGGCCCGGCGGGCCGGCGAGCAGGACGTGGGCCAGGGCCTCGCCGCGCTGGAGCGCGGCCCGGATGTAGACCTTCAGGTTGTCCTTGATGCGCTCCTGGCCGACGTACTCCTCGAGGTTGCGCGGCCGCAGCGCGGGATCCGGGGCCTCCGGCTGCGCGGGGTCGACGATGCGGCTCATTCGGACCTCGAGAAGAAGGAGAGCGAAGCCCCCAGGCGCTCCTGGGTGGTGGCCTCGGCCAGGCCCGCCCGCTCCAGCTCGGCGAGGGCCTGGTCGATCTCGCTGCGCTTGTAGCCCAGCCGGGCCAGCGCCAGGGGCAGGGGATCCGCGGGACGGGCCGGCCCCCTGGCGGTCAGGGGCGCGAACGGGATCGCGGCGGGCAGCTTGCCCTTGAGGTCCAGGCAGACCCGCTTGGCGGTGCGGGGGCCGATGCCCTTGACCTTGCTCAGGCTGCGGGTGTCCTCCTGCTCCACCGCCCGCACGATCTCCTCCACGCTCAGGGTCCCCAGGATCGACAAGCCGGTCGCGGGCCCGACCCCGCTCACGCCGACCAGCCGCTCGAAGACCAGCCGGGAGACCGCGTCGTCGAAGCCATAGAGGGTGATCGCGTCCTCCTTGACCCGGGTCGAGACGTGGAGGGTGACCTCGGTGTCCAGCTCCAGGTCGCGGGCGGTGCGGGCATCGACGTGGACGAGGTACCCCACCCCCTGCACGTCGACCACGACCCGATCGTCGATCCGCTCGACGACACGTCCGCGGAGCCGGGCGATCACGAGCGACCCTCCAGGGCTCGCCGGGTCGGGGCGTGGGCGAGGTGGGTGATGGCGATCGCCACCGCGTCGACGGCGTCGTGGGAGCCCTCGATCGGCTCGCCGACCAGGGTCTCGACCATGCGCCGGATGGAGGCCTTGTCGGCCCGGCCGGAGCCGGTCACGGTCTTCTTGATGGTCATCGGGTTGTACTCGCTCAGGGGCAGGCCGGTGCGACCGACGGCCAGCAGCGCCACGCCGCGGGCCTGTCCGAGCCGCAGGGCGGACTCCGAGGAGCGGTGGCGGAAGATCGCTTCGATGGCGACGGCCCCGGGGCGGTGCTCGGTCAGCAGCGCGGCCAGCCCGTCGTGGATCACCGCCAGGCGCTCCGGCATCGGGTCCTTGCTGCGGGTGCGCAGAGCACCCGCCGCCACCAGCCGGTAGCGTCCACGGTGCCGTCGGACCAGGGCGTAGCCCGTGGCGACGGAACCTGGATCGATGCCGAGCACGAGCACGTTGCAGCCGGTGAGGAGGTGGACAGGCGTTCAGGTCGGGAAGTCTAACCGGCGGCGGCTCCAGGCCGACCCGATCCAGAGGCCCGGCCACAGCAGGGCGCTCGCGGCGAAGCCGCCGCAGCCCTCGTCGCAGGGCGGCTCGTCGATCTCGTCGTCGCAGTCGTTGTCCACGCCGTCGCAGACCTCCTCGGCGCCGGGGTAGCGCTCGGGGTCCGCGTCGTCGCAGTCGACCTCGTCGATCCAGCCGTCGTCGTCCTCGTCCACGCCGTGGGCAGAGACCGGAGCGCTGGCGAGCAGGCACAGCAGGGAGAGCATCATCCTTCGAAGCTGCCCTCCTGGAAGACGTTCAGCAGGTTGCCCTCCGGGTCCTCCACGGTGATGGCGACCCCGTGCTCGTCCCGGCGCTCGTCGAGCAGCTCGTGGCCGGCGCGCAGCAGCCGGCGGCGCATGCTGAACAGGTCGTCGACCGCCAGGTCCAGGTAGACCCCGTGGCCCGAAGGCCTCACCGCGGCGTCGCCGCCGGTCACGTCCACCACGGCGATCCGGGCTCCCTGGACGTCGAAGAAGACGTGGGTGCGGCCTTCGGAGGCGATCGGGAGTCCGAGGACCTCGGCGTAGAAGGCGCGGGTGAGGGCGTAGCGGGTCGTCGGGATCGCCGCTTCGAGCATGCGGATCTGCACGTCAGGGGGCTCCGGGGCAGCGGGGCATCAGGGGCAGGTGGCGGTCTCGCCCTCGCACTCGAACCAGGAGCCGAGATCGAGGCAGGAGGCATCGCCGCAGGTCCCCTTGCGGTCCGTGGTCTCGAGGCGGGAGTGGACCCAGGTGCAGCGGGTGCCGAAGGTCGCCTGGACCTCGACTTCGTAGCCGACCGGCAGGCCGTCCAGGCAGAACTTGCCGTCCACCGCCGACGTCGAGCTGTCCAGCTCGGTGCAGCCCTCCGGGTACCAGGCCGCCACCGCCAGGTCTCCGGCGGCGTTGTTGTCGAAGTCCCGCAAGCGCCCCTGCACGCAGCCCCTGGGACCGGCCGGGACCGTGTCCTCGGTGTCCTGGGTGTCCACGGTGTCCGTGGTGGCGGCGGAGTCGCCGGTCGCGGTGTCGTCCGTGGTGTCGGTGTCTCCACACCCGGCGGAGAGCAGCGCGAGCAGGAGCGTCCACATCGTGGTCCATGATGCCGCACTTCCGGTCCGGCGTGAAGACCGGCGAGGGCTGGCTATGATCGGCCGATGTGCGGGCGATTCCTCCAGACGACCGACGCCGACGTGCTGGCCGCCATCTACCAGATCACGCTGCCGTTCACCCTGTCGGTCCGCTACAACGCCGCGCCGACCCAGCAGCTCGCCGTGCTGCGCCGGGTGGACGCCGACGCGCCGCGGGAGGTGGCGCACCTGCGCTGGGGGCTCGTGCCCGGCTGGGCCCGGCCACCGAAGCTGCCGACCCTGATCAACGCCCGCAGCGAGACGGCCGCGGAGAAGGCCTCCTTCAGGCGGGCCCTGCGGCAGCGGCGCTGCCTGGTCTTCGCCGACGGCTTCTACGAGTGGCTGCGGGAGGGCCGCTCCCGGCGCCCCTTCGTCGCCCGGCGGCGCGACCGGGCCCCGGTGGTCTTCGCCGGGATCTGGGAGCGCTGGACACGGGGCGAGGAGCCGATCGAGTCCTTCGCGATCCTCACGGCCACCGCCAACGACACCCTGAGCGCCGTGCACGGGCGCATGCCGGTGGTGATCCCGCCCGAGCAGCAGGCGCTGTGGCTGGACCCGACCCTGACCGAGGTCGAGGCCATCGCGCCGCTCCTGGTGCCGTCGCCGGCCGAGGACTGGGAGCTGACCGAGGTGGTGCCCCTCGTCAACAACGTGCGCAACCAGGGCCCTGGACTGCTGGAAGAGGTGCGGCCAGGGGCTTAGGCGGAGGCTGCTCCAGGAGCCCGTGATGCCCTTTCCCAACGAGCGCCCCCGCCGCAACCGTCGCAACCCGGTGCTCCGGGCCTTCACCCGGGAGACCGAGCTCACGCCGGACCGCTTCATCTACCCGCTGTTCATCCACGACGACGCCAGCGACGAGCCGATCCCGTCGATGCCGGGCTGCTCGCGGCTGAGCCCCGAGGGGCTGCTGCGGGAGGCCGAAGGCGCCCTGGAGGACGGCGTGGGAGCGGTGGTGCTCTTCCCGGCGGAGCCGGACGCCCACAAGACCCGCGACGCCCACCACGCCTACCACCCCCACGGCCTGGTCCAGCGCTCGCTCAGGGCGCTCAAGAAGCGCTTCGGTGAGCTGGTGCTGGTCACCGACGTGGCGCTGGACCCCTACTCCAGCGCCGGACAGGACGGGCTGGTGTCGGCCGATGGCACCATCCTCAACGACGAGACCCTCGAGGTGCTGGTCAAGCAGGCCCTGAGCCAGGCCAAGGCCGGAGCCGACGTGGTCGCGCCCAGCGACATGATGGACGGCCGCGTGGGCGCCATCCGCGACGCCCTCGACGCCCACGGCTACACCGACGTGGCGATCCTGTCCTACACGGCCAAGTACGCCTCGGCCTACTACGGGCCCTTCCGGGACGCCCTGGACAGCCACCCGGGGCAGGGGGACAAGAAGACCTACCAGATGGACCCGGCGAATGTGCGCGAGGCCCTCCGCGAGCTCCGCCTCGACGAGGAGGAGGGGGCGGACATGGTGATGGTCAAGCCCGCGGGGCCCTACCTCGACGTGATCCGGGCCCTGGCTGAGGCCACGGTGCTGCCGATCGCCGCCTACCAGGTGTCGGGGGAGTACGCGATGATCAAGGCCGCCAGCGCCAACGGCTGGCTCGCCGAGCGGGCGGTCGCGCTGGAGTCGCTGCTGGCGATCCGGCGGGCCGGGGCCGACGTGATCCTGACCTACTACGCTCGCCAGGCGGCGAGGTGGCTGAAGGGGGGCTGAGCCACTCGGGCGGGCCGCCCGTCGCAACAACCCCGCGACAACCCGGTCCCGGCCCTCCCGCCTGTCCCGGCGACGGGCGATGTTGTCCGGATGCTCCCGACCACCCTCGCCGAACGCTTCGACTCCTGGCGCCAGGACCGCCGTGCCGTCCCCTGGACCGTGCGGTACCGCTTCGCCCTCGGTCGCGGCAGCCGCGAGCGCACCTTTCGCTTCTTCGCTCCGGCGGACGCCACGGGCGCGGAGGCCGTGATCTGCCGACTCCACAACGGCTGCCTCTTCCTCCAGCCCCTGAGCGTGGTCCTGGATGCCCCGGTGCCGGAGGCGGTGCTCGAGCCCCTGCTGGGCGGCATCCGCCGGGTCCACGCGGTGCCGATCCGGCTGGAGGGGGACGACCCGACCGATCCGGGGCCGGGCGAGGCCCGAGACCTGCCGGCGCGGCAGGAACAGCCGGGCGGTGTCCGAGCCGGCCTGGCTGTCGGGCTGGACATCGGCGGCACCAACATCAAGGCCTGCGCCCTGGTGGACGGCGGGGTGGTGCGGACCGCCCAGGGGCCGACCTGGCCCGGGGACAGCCGCGGGGTCGGCTCGCTCGTCGAGCGGTCTCGGGCCCTGGTGAGCGAGGTGTGTGCCGGGCAGGGGGCCCGCTCGCTGGGCATCGGCCTGGCGTCACCGATGGGCGTGCAGGGTCAGGTGGTGGGCCTGAGCACCGTGATGCGAGAGCGCCTGGGCAGCGTGGAGGCGCTGGAGGCGCTGCCGGACCTCGTCGCCCAGGGGCTGGTCGACGGTCCGGTGGTGATCTACAACGACCTGGCCAACCTGGGGCGGGCCCTGAGCGGGGAGGGTCTGCGGCGCTACCTTCGGGTCCAGATCGGGACCTCCTTCGGCGGCTGCTGGATCGACGCCGATGGCACCGTCTCCGCCTCGGAGCTGGGGCGGCTGGTGGTGGACATCGGGCCCGGTGCGAGGCCCCACACCTACCTCCCGCTGCGGGGTGCGATGAAGGCCTACCTCTCGAACTACGGGGTGGCCCGCACGCTGAGCGAGCGGACCGGTCGCCCCGTGAGCCCCGCCCAGGCGGGCTTCGCCTGGCGAGACCTCCACCGCGCCGGAGACCCGGTGGCGATGCAGCTCGTGGAGTGGACGGCCGCGCTGCTGGTCGGGGCGATCCGCGAGGCGCTGGCGGTCCTGCCGGGCCTGGAGACCGCGGAGCTCGGTGGCGGCATGATCCAGGGGCCCACGGGCCCCCACCTGGGTCGGGCGGTGGCCCGGCGCCTGGCCGCGCTGCGCCAGGGGCCCCGCTTCCAGATCGCCCGTGACCCCGCCTTCGACGGTGCCGTGGCCGCCGCCAGGGCCCCCGTGCTGGAGGCGCCCCTGCGCGGCTTCCAGCGCCTGGTCGGCTGAGCCTCTTAGACTCTCGCCGTGCACATCTACCGCTGGGACCTGGACAAGACCTACCTGGCGACGGACTTCGACTCGGTCCGCGGCCTGATCCGCAGCGCCCTGGAGCCCGCCGAGGCCAAGCGCAACGTGCCGGGGAGCGCGGCGCTGTTGCGGGCCCTGTCCTCGCGTCCGGGCTGCAGGGTGGTCTTCATCTCCGGCTCGCCGACCCAGCTCCGCGAGGTCCTGGAGCGCAAGCTGGAGTTGGACGGGGTGCGCTTCGACGAGCTCCACCTCAAGGACAACCTCGGCAACCTGCGGCGAGGTCGCCTGCGCGCGATCCGCGGCCAGTTCGGCTACAAGCTGCCGGCCCTGCTCCGAGGTCGGATCGGGCTGGGCCGCGGGGTGACGGAGACCCACTTCGGCGACGACGCCGAGATCGACGCGCTGGTCTACTCGGTGTTCGCCGACGCGGTGGCGGGGCGGCTGGACGCGGGCGACGTCTCGCGGATCCTCGAGGCCAGCGGCGCCTACCCCGACCGCATCGACGAGGCCCTGGGGCTCTTGGCGCAGGTCTCGACGGCCGAGGTGGTGGATCGGGTCTTCATCCACCTGGACCGGGGCATGCCGCCGGCCCGCTTCCGGCCCCTGGGGACCCGGGTGATCCCGGTGCACTCCTGGCTGCAGGCGGCGCTGGTGCTCTACGGCGCCGAGCAGCTCGACGAGCGCGGCGTGCTGGCGGTGCTCAAGGAGGTGACGCGGGCCGAGCACCTGGACGCCAACCGCATCGGCAACCTCGTCCAGGACATCGCCCGCCGGGGCCACGTCTCCGTCGAGGCCCTCCAGCAGCTCGCCAGCCGCGGCCAGACCGACGACGCCGCGGTCCAGGCGGTGCTGGAGCACGGCGAGCGCCGGGTCCGCTGGCTGGGGGATGGCGTGCGCTACCAGCCGCCAGCCCCGCCGGAGGTCGCGGACTACCTGGGGCTGGTGAGGCGCTTCGGGAGGCGGATCTCGAAGGGGTAGCGGCCCTCCGACCGGCTCGGGGGCGAGGAACGTGGAGGCCGGACGGCGAGGGTCGTCGCACCGAGTGCCTTCAGATTGCCGCCTGCGGCCCTGGTGGGCTCTCTCGCCGGCAGCGTCGGACGGAATTTCAGGCACTTGGCTGCTGGAGCTCCGCGGGTCACCTCCCAGGGCGGCGATCTCGGGGGACTCGGTGTGCGGGGGCGGCGATCTGGGTGGACTCGGCGTGGTCGGGACCGGTGCGCCCCGGACACTTCGGCGCTGACCGCGGTGCCGGCTGGAGAGGGATCACCCCGTCCCCCCCCCATCGACGGTGCCCACGCGGTCCACGGTCGTCGTGGCCGGGGCGTGGACGGCTCCTACCGCCGCTTCTTCCGCTTCGGCCCCCGACTGGAGAACATCGAGGCCAGCAGGTCCAGCTCGTCCGCCTGGGCCTCGGTGGTGCGCTCGGCCTCGTCGACCTTGATCTCCACCTCGGGCTCCTCGGTCGCGAACACCTCGGCGGCTTCTTCATCGTCCAGCAGCTCGGGCAGGTACTCGCCCTCCCTCTGGAGCTCCGAGAGCAGGGCCTCGTCCTCCTCCTCCAGGATCGGCGCGGAGGACTCGACCGAGCCCCCCTTGCGGCGGCGGGCCTCGAGCTGGGCGAGGATGCTGCTGACCGCTCCGCTGGGCTCCTGGGAGTGCACGGAGCCGGGCTGGGAGCCGCTCAGCGAGGTCTCGTCGGGCTGGGCAGCGGGGCCGTCCTCGGACTCGGCGGAGAGCTCGACCTCTTCGGCCGGGGCCGGCTCGGGCTCCGGCTCTGGCTCCGGCTCGACCTCGTAGATGACGGTGCGCTCCCAGTCGTTGGTGTCCTGGGGCGTGATCACCCGCCGGATGCTCGACGCCTCGGCGAGGTCCACGATGTAGTCGTGCTCCGGCGGCTCCCCGTCGGGCAGGCGCACCACCCGCACCAGCGGGGTGGCGAAGGTCTCGCGGGAGCGGGCGCCGCTGACCACGACCCCCCACGCCCCGTCCTCGAGCTCCAGCAGGCTGCCCGGTGGGTAGAGGCCGACCTCGTTGACGAAGACCTGGAGCAGGTCCGGGTCGTAGCGCCGGCCCGAGGCGGCGAGCATGCGACGCAGGGCCTCCGAGGGCGCCATCAGCGGGCCGTCGGGCCGGATGCGGGTGAGGGTGTCGAAGTCCTCGGCGATGCGCACGATGCGGCTGTAGAGCGAGGGCTTCGGCGTGGCGTCGAAGTCCCGGTGGTGCTGGATGCACACCAGCATTCTCCGGATCTTGGCCTGGTGGAAGCCGCGCTGGCGGAGGAAGGCGCGGGCCCCGGCGCTCCCGTGTCGCTCGAAGGGGGGCGGGTAGCCCTCCTCGCTGACCGTGTAGCCGACGTCGTGGTAGACGGCGGCGACGCCGAGGTCCGAGAGCGAGGCCTCCGTCATGCCCATCGCTCGGGCGATCAAGAGCGAGAGCGCCGCCACCTGGATCGAGTGGTTGACGTAGGCCGGTGCGCGCGGGTCGTAGCGGGACTCCAGGACCTGGCCCTTGTCGTCGCTGCCCCCCATGTCGATGAGGTCGGTGACCATCCGGCGGACGGGCAGGGGATTCGGGGTCCGCTGGGCGCAGAGGTTGCCCCAGGCCTCGGACACCAGCCGCGAGCACTTGGTGTAGACCTGCTTCAGCGAGCGGTCGACGCTGCGGACCTGCTCGCCGTGGAGACGGAAGCGGAAGATCGGCGCCAGCTCGATGCCCCCGAGGCCGGCAGCGTTGAGGTCCTTCTGGAAGTCGAGCCGCGGGCTCTGGCCCTCGCGGGCCGGGCGCGAGGCCAGCTCAAGGAAGGTCCGCATCTGGGCGTCCGTGGGCTCCATGTGGAACGAGAACCCGCCGACGTGGTGGCGGCACATCTCGTCGCCCATCCAGGCGCCGCTGTCGGTGCGGGCGTCGAAGCGGATGCGGATGTCGTTGACGTAGACCTGGCCCTCGACCAGGGCGACGTGGATCGCGCCCAGCAGCGCGGACATCACCCTCAGCGCCTCGCAGAACTCCCGCACGGGCAGATCGAAGGCGTCGTTGTCCAGGCTGTGGACCTTGGTGAGGCGCAACAGGCCCGCCAGGAGGAAGACCATCGCCTCGCCGCGCTCGCGGACCTGGGTGCTGAGCTCCTGGTCCTCGCCGGCCCGGGCCTGCTCGAGGGCCTTGCCGAGCTGGAACTGCGCGTTGGCGATCTCGGGAGCGGACGGGTCCATCAGATCGGCTCGTCTCCGTAGTCGCGGTCCAGGGCCCGCTGGACGCGCTGGCGGCGGCGGACCCGCGCCTGGACAGCGTACTCGTAGACCTCCTCGTCCTCCTTGTTGGCGCTGGCGATGGAGCGGAGCAGGCCGTCGGCCTGGTCCTGGTCGATGTGCTGGAGCCCGGTGATCGCCGCCCAGCTCAGCGCCCGGTCGACGCCGCGCACGCGGCTGAGGAAGCCCTTGGCATAGGTCCAGTCCAAGAACGCCGCCATGGCCTGGTCGCTGTCGAGCTCCGCCATGACCTGGCCGATCACCCGCGCCTCGTCGGTGCTCAGCCGTCCGCCGGAGCGCTCCTTGGCGTGTCGGGCCAGGGCGGCGAACATGCGGCGGTCGCCCTGGGCGCCGATGCCCTCGATGGTGCGGATGCGCACCATCTCCTCGTGGCTGTGCAGCAGCTTGAAGGCGACGGCGCGGGTGGTGGCGTTGTAGCCGGTGAGCTCCACCACGTGGCAGCACTCGAAGAGGATGTCCATGTCGTTGGAGTCGGCGAAGTCCAGCGCCAGCTTCTGGGCGTCGTCGGGGCTCCCGGTCGTGACCGCGCGTAACAGGTCCGCCGCCACGCCGCCGTAGCTGTTCTGGAGACGCTGGATGACGTAGGTGGCGCGGTGGGGCAGCTCGCGGGAGATGAGCTGACGGATCACGCGGCGGGAGCGTGCGGCACGCTCGTGCTCGAGCAGGTCGACGAGGGTGGCGAGGTGGTCGCCGGGCAGCCGGTCGAGCAGGTCGAGGAAGGCGTCGGGCACCTCGTCGGCGGTCGGCGGGACCGAGTGCACCAGGCGGGCCAGGGCGTGGCGGTCGGCGAAGGAGTCGACCAGGGCCTGCACCTGGGGGTCGTTGGACATCGTGCGGATCACGACGTGGAGCTTGTCGAGCATCAGCAGCAGGTTGTCGAGCTGGCCCTCCGAGAGCAGGAAGTCGCGGATCTCGTAGAGCAGGGGCATCGCCTCCCTCAGCTCCATGAGATCCGTGGGGTCCTGCACCAGCTCCAGCAGCTCCTCGACGATCGCCAGGCACTCCTCGGGGAGTCGCTGGGAGGTCTCCTCGGCCAACAGCCGCTCCAGGGTGCTCGGACCGACCGGGCGGTAGCGGGGTCGCTTCTCCTTGTTGAGCTGGGGATGGGGCAGGTCGAAGTTGGGCGGGACCCGGACCTCGGCGTGCCCGCTCAGGCGCTCGTGGGCCATCTCCAGGCCGAGGACGTCGTCTTCGGCCTCGTCCTCGGGCACGAAGCCCTCCACGGCCTCGACCTCGACGGCCTGGAAGTTGGCCTTCCAGAGCAGGGTGACGATGTCGTCCTCGTTGTGGGTGATGCCGGTGTAGCGGATCGAGAGGATCTCCAGGAGCTGGAGGATCTCGGCCCACTCCACCCCGGTGCGGACGACCAGGGTGCGCACCCCGTCGCGGAAGAGCCGGAAGGCGAGCGAGCGCTCCCGATCCCGGTCGAGGTAGACCACCTCCCGCTCGGGCGCGAGCACCATCTCGAAGGGCCGCACGGCGAGGATCAGGTCTCCGTGCTGCTCGGCGAAGGCGTCGAAGCCCTGCTTGACCTCCTCCAGGAAGACGCGGATCGCGTCGTTGCCCGGGTCGTAGAGCAGGAAGGAGCGCGCGGCCCGGCCCAGCGCTCGCAGGACCTCGTTGGCCGCCCGCGTGCGGTCGTCGGAGCCGAGGGCCGTCTCCTGGCCGTCCAGCGTGGCGGGGACGGGGGAGTCGGGGGCCGGATGGTCGGTCGGCTCCATCGGTGCCGGAAAAGCCCTCTCGTGCCGGAAGGAGGGTACGATCGTAGCGCGGCGTCGGTGACAGGGTCAAAGCCCGTCCGAGGCCGGTCTGGAGTGCGCATGGGCGGAAAGAGGGGCCAGGACAAGCGGCGGCAGGCTGCGAAGAGGCGCAAGCGGGAGAAGCGGGCCGCGACGGTGAAGGCCACCCGGATCGCCCAGGGGACCCCGCTCGTCGACGTCGTCGCCTGGCCGGTGGCGGAGTGCTGGATCTCCGAGGGCTGGGACTCGGAGACCCGGGGCCTGGTGCAGGTCTTGGTGGCGCGGTCCAGTCGCGGGCGGTGGGCCACGGCGGCGTTCCTGGTGGACCTGGACTGCCTGGGCGTCAAGGACGTGCTGGTGGCCCGGTCACAGACGGCGCGAGAGCACCGCAACCTCCGCCGCGGGGTCTTCCGGGTCGCTCCTGGGCACCCCTGCGAGGCCGGGCTGGCGGCCAAGGTGGTCTTCGCCGGCGTGGCCTACGCCGAGTCCCTGGGCATCCCTCCCCACCCCGGCTACCGGGAGGCCGCGCGGCTGCTCGCGGGCCTGTCGCCGGAGAGCTGCCACCTGCCCGTGCCGCTGGGACGCGACGGCCTGCCGTTCTTCGTCGCCGGTCCCAACGACGACGCCGAGGCGATCGTGGCCCACCTGTCGACCCACCTGGGGACCGACGGCTTCCACTTCCTCGCCCCCACGGAGGGGTGACCGACCTCAGCGGTGCCAGACGGGCCCGCCGTGGCCGCTCGGCGGCCGAAGACCAGGCTCGGGCAGGACCTGCCGCAGGTAGGCCCCGACACCCCGGCGACGCCGCCAGTGGGCCGGGTAGCCGAGGGCGACCTCCTCGAAGCGCACGCCGTCTCGCCAGTCCGTGGCCCGCATGTGGAGGTGGCCGCTCACCACGACCCGCGCCCCGTAGCGCAGGTGCCAGTCCTCGGTCTGCCGCGTGCCGCACCACGGCGAGAAGCGGGGGATGCGGCGCAGGCGGACGAGGTCGCGACGCAGCGGGAAGTGGTTCACCAGGACCGTGCGGGTCCCGGGGGGCAGAGCCGCGAGGCGCGCTCGTGTGGCCGCGAGGCGGGCCGCGCACCAGGCCTCGCGGCTGGGGTAGGGGTCGGGGTGGAGCAGGCGCTCGTCGCGGCAGACGATGCCGTCCGCTCGGGCCCAGGCCACCGCCCCGGCCGGGTCGAGGCCCTCGGGGGCGAAGCTGTAGTCGTAGAGCAGGAAGAGCAGGGCGATGACGGTGTCGTCGCCGGGCCAGCTCGCCCAGGGGTCCTCGGGGGTGAGCACGCCGAGCTGACGGCAGACCTCGACCAGCACCTCGTACTTCGCCACGCCCCGGGGGCCCTGGTCGGCGAGGCTCCAGAGCTCGTGGTTGCCGGGCACCCAGTACAGGCGCTCGAAGCGGTCGCTCAGCACGCTGAGGCACCAGGCCAGGTCCCGGGGGGACTCGCAGAGGTCGCCGCCGAGGATCAGGTGATCCCCCAGACGCGGCTCCAGCTCCGTCAGGGCCTCCCGGTTGGCTTCGTAGGACAGGTGGAGATCGCTGATGGCCCACAGGGTCATCGCCTAGTCGTCTCCGGCGAGGCGGGCCTCGAGGGCCTGGAGGCGGGCACGCAGCGCGTCCAGCTCCGGGTCCTCGGGTCCGGGGTCCGGCTCCGGGTCCGGCTTCGGCGTCGTCTCCGGCTCGGGGGGCGGGGGCGCCGCCCGCCCGGGACGCGCCCAGCCGAACTGGTGCTCGAACTGGGAGAGCTGGGCGTCCAGCAGCTCCAGGCCGGCGCCGAGCTGCTGGCGCACGAGGCCCTCCAGGGGCCCCCCGCTCGACATGCGGATGATGCGATGCAGCAAGCCCGGGGGCAGGATCTCCGCCGCCCCCTGGACCTCCAAGAGCACCTGGAGGAGCACGGCGCGGGTGAGGTCGGCGCCTCCCTGGACGGCGACCACCTGGACGTCCTCCCCCTGCCGGATCAGCTCGGCCAGCTCCCGGAGGTTGATGTAGGTGGAGGCCTCCGTGTCGTAGAGCCTCCGGTTGCCGTACTTCTTGATGATGCGCATCCCGCAGACAGTAGCCCGGGGCGCGATGTTGCAGTGCAAAAGAAATTGCTTGACGCACTGCAACACGGTACATAGTCTTCCGTCGACGGTGGGAATTCCTCCCACGAACGTCCTCACCCTGGAGGAGTCCATGTCGACCCAGTCCATCGAAGTTCCCCCGGCCCTGCGCGAGGCCGCCCACACCGTCCTGGAGGCCCAGGACAAGGCCGTGAAGTGGCAGCTCGACCAGGCCCGCTTCGCCTCCACCCAGGCCGAGCTCAGCCTGCGCCAGGGCATGAAGGCCGTGGAGACCGCGACGAAGATCGTGCGCGACACCCAACAGGCGGCCCTGGACGCCTGGGCCCCGAAGGCGGGCTGAGCGATGGCGGATCGGACCGCGGACTTCTCGGACCTCGCCGGCACCTTCCAGCGCCAGTGGGAGACGGCTCTCTCGGGCTGGTGGGACCAGGTGCTGGAGTCCCCCGCCTTCCTCTCGGCGATGGGCCAGTCCCTGGAGTCGGGGGCCAGGGCGCGGGGCGCCTACGAGAAGGCCGTCGACGATTCGCTGGAGCGCATGCACCTGCCCACCCGCAAGGACCTCACCCGGGTGGCCCGGATCGCCTCGCTGCTCGAGGACCGCCTGCTCAAGGTCGAGGACCTGCTGCTGGAGCTGAAGGACGACTTCGCCCAGCGCATCTCCGCGGCCGAGGAGGAGGCGGTCAAGGCCCGCATCGAGGCCGCCGAGGCTCGCCTGGAGCTGCGGGAGCGGCTGGCCGCCCTCGAGGCCCGGTTGGTCGATGGGTCCTCCGAGGAGCAGGGAGCCTGATGCAGGCCGCTCTCCGAGTCGGGCGGTACCTGGCCACCGATCCGGTGTCGCGGGTCCGCTCCGGCCAGACCCCCCACGCGGTCCTGCACCGGCAGGGCAGCGCCCGCCTGCTCCACTTCCCGGTGGAGCAGGCGCTGGCCCCGCCGGTCTTCGTGTCGATGCCCCTGATCAACACCTGGACCGTCTTCGACCTGCTGCCCGAGCGCTCCGTGGTCGGAGCGCTGGTCGCGGCGGGGGTGCCGGTCTACCTGCTGGACTGGGGCCGTCCCGGGCCCGAGGCGGCCGGGGCCGGCGGACGCCGGCCGGCCGGGGGCCCGGCGCGTCGACGCCGGGCGCGGCGGGGCCCTGCACCGCGCCCGCCGCCACGCGGGCGCCCCGCTCAGCGCCCTCGGCTACTGCGTCGGCGGCACCTTCCTCGCCATGCACCTGGCGCTGCACCCGGGGAGCGCCGAGCGCCTCGCCCTGCTCTGTGCCCCGATCGACTTCCACGCCTCGGGTCGCCTGGCCCGGTGGGCGAAGCCCGAGACCTTCCCGCTGGACGCCGCCATCGACGGCTTCGGCAACTTCCCGGCGCCGCTGCTGCGCGCCAGCTTCGCCTGGCTGCGACCGGTGGGGCAGTGGAGCAAGTGGCGCAGCCTCGCCGAGCGCCTCGATCAGCCCGGCTTCGGCGAGCTGTGGGCCGCCATGGAGCGCTGGAGCCGCGACGCGGTGGACTTCCCCGGCGAGGCCTACCGGGAGTACGTGCGCCGCTGCTACTTCGACAACGCCCTGATCGAGGGGGGCTGGAGCCTGGGCGGACGCCCCGTGGACCTCGCCGAGGGCACCGCGCCGGCCACGGTCTTCACCGCCACCGGCGACCACATCTGTCCCGCCGAGGCCGCCGAGGGGCTGTCGCGGGTCTGGGGAGCAGCCGTCGACACCGTGTCGATCCAGGGCGGACACGTCGGTGTCTGCGTCGGCCGTGCCCTGCCCGAGGCCCTGGTGGAGTGGGCGACCCGATGAGGACCGGGCGCCCGGGCGAGCTCCAGCACGGCCTGGCGCTGCTGGCGGCGCTGCCGCGTCCGCCCGTGGGGCTCACCCCCCACGAGGTCGTGCACCGCCAGGACAAGCTCACCCTGCGCCACTACCCCGCCAAGGGAGACGCCACGGGGCTGCCGGTGGTCGTCGTGCCCTCGATGATCAACCGGGCCAGCATCTGCGACCTGGAGCCGGATCGCTCCCTGGTCGGCGGCCTCGCCGAGCGCGGTCACCCCACCTACCTGGTGGACTGGGGCGTGCCGGGTCCCGAGGACGCCGAAGAGGACGTGGCCTACGTGCTCTTGGAGCTGCTGCACCGGGCGCTGGACCGGGCCTGCCGCCACGCCGGCCCGCCCCGGGCCGTGCTGCTCGGCTACTGCCAGGGCGGCACCCTGGCGGCCATGTACGCGGCCCTGAGGCCCCGGCGGGTCGGTGGGCTCATCGCCCTCAGCGCGCCGGTGCGCTTCTCGGAGGGCGGTCGCTTCAAGGACTTCACCGACCCGGCCCACTTCGACCTCGACGCCCTGATCGATCCGCGGGGCCTGGTGCCCGTGGACTGGATGAGGGCCGGCTTCCAGCTCCTCGACCCGATGGGCATCCCCCAGAAGCTGGTGGCCGTGGCCCGGGCGTCGAGCGACCCGGTCCGCCTGCGACGGGTCCTGGCGCGGGAGCGCTGGCTGGAGGAGAACGTCCCGCTGCCCGGCGCCTTCGCCCGCGAGTTCATCGTGAACACCTACCAGGAGGACCGGCTGGAGGCCGGCACCTGGCGGGTCGCCGGGGAGCGGGTCGACCTGGGACAGGTGAGCTGTCCGACCCTGGTGCTGGCCTGCGAGCGGGACTTCATCACCCCTCCCGCCTCGGCCCTGCCGCTGGCGGAGCTGGTCGGCGCCGACGACGTGGAGACCCACCTGCTGCAGACCGGGCACATCGGCGTGGTGGTCGGGTCCTTCGGCCAGCGACACTTCCTGCCCCTGCTCGATGGCTGGCTCCGGAGGGTGGCATGAGCACCTGGCTGCGCGGCTGGCAGCGCTTCGGCGCCGACCGGGAGGCGCTGGTCGACGCCGGCACCGGCCGTCGCTGGACCTGGCGGGCGCTCTACCGGGACACCCTGGCCTGGTCCCGGCGCCTGGCTGAGGCCGGCGTGGGCAGGGGCGACACGGTGGCGGTGCTGGCGCAGAACCGCGGCGAGACCCTGGTGGTGCTCTTCGCCTGCGCCGAGCTGGGTGCGGCGATGCTGCCCCTGAACTGGCGGCTGAGCCCGGTGGAGCTGGACTGGCAGCTCCAGGACAGCGCGGCGCGGGTCCTGCTCACGGGGCCGGCCTTCCGCGACGTGCTCGATCGGCCCTCGCTGGCGCTGGACGAGGCCCCGGGCCCCGCCGGAGCCCACGGCCCGGGCGCGGGCCCCGAAGACCCGTGGATGGTGCTCTACACCTCGGGGACCTCGGGGCGGCCCAAGGGGGCGCTGATCCCCCACCGGCAGGTCCACCACAACGCCGTGAACACGGTGCTGGCCTGTGACCTCACCACCGACGACACCACCCTCACCAACACGCCGCTCTTCCACACCGGCGGGCTCAACTGCCTCACCACGCCGCTGTTGATGCGCGGCGGACGCGTGGTCCTGACCCCGGGCTTCGACCCGGCCGAGACCCTGAGGCTGGTGACCGAGGAGCGGGTGAGCCTGTTGATGGGCGTGCCGACGATCTACCAGGTGCTCGCCGATCACCCGGACTTCGGCAGGACGGACCTCGGGCAGGTACGCGACGCCCTCTGCGGCGGGGCCCCGCTGGGCGAGGCGCTGCTCGAGCTCTACCTGGACCGCGGCGTGCCCCTGCGGCAGGGCTTCGGCATGACCGAGGTGGGCCCCAACTGCTTCAGCACCCCGCCGGACCAGGTGCGCCAGCGCCTGGGCACCGTGGGTCAGCCCATCCACCACCTGGAGACCCGCCTGGTGCGACCGGACGGCACGACCTGCGCCGTCGACGAGCCCGGCGAGCTGCTGCTGCGGGGTTCGGTCGTCTTCTCCGGCTACCTCGGTCGCCCCGAGGCGACCGCGGCGGCGCTCACCGAGGACGGGTGGTTCCGCACCGGCGACGTGCTCAGCGCCGACGCCGACGGCTTCTACACCGTCGCCGGCCGGCTCAAGGAGATGTACATCTCCGGTGGCGAGAACGTCTACCCGGCGGAGATCGAGGCCGTCATCCTCCAGTGCCCGGGTGTCGCCCAGGTGGCCGTGGTCGGCGTGGCCGACGCCCGCTGGGGCGAGGTCGGACGGGCCTGGGTCGAGCCCCAGCCGGGCGTGAGCCTGGCCCCCGAGTCGATCCGCTCCTTCCTCGATCCGCGGCTGGCCCGCTTCAAGCTGCCCAAGCGCATCGAGATCCTCCCTCGACTTCCCCGCACCGGCTCCGGCAAGGTCGACAAGACCGCCCTGTCCTGTGAGCCCCTGGAGGCCTGATGCTGCTGGCCCTCTCCCTGACCCTGGGCTGTGTGCCCGACGATGTCGACGACACCGCGGTGGACACCGCGGTGGACACCGCCGACACCGCCGACACCGAGCCGCAGGGGCCGGCGCTCGTCGGGGACTGGCTCAGCGAGGCCGACGACCTGAGCCGGCTCTTCGCCGCCGCCCCCTTCAACTACGTCTCCATCGACGCCAGCTTCGGCACCGAGGGGACCTACACGGTGGTCGGCCTGGACGCCGAGGGCACGACCTACCCCTTCGCCGGCACCTTCACGGTCGACGAGTCCACCGACCCCGCCGCCATCGTCCAGGAGCAGACGGAGCCCTACGCGGCGACCGCCCAGGGCATCTGGTCGGTGGTGGACGACGTGCTGACCTTCGAGGTCGCCCAGGTCTCGCCGGACTACGGCTACACCCCGGCGACCCCCGAGACGGGCTTCGGCTCCTCCGCCGGTCCCTACCTGGAAGAGGGCGACAACGTGCAGACCTACCAGCGGATCGACTGAGTGTTCGCGGCCCCCACGCTCGGCCTGCTCGGGGTCCTGACCCTGGGGGCCGAGGTGCGGGCCGAGGCTCCCCTGGAGACGACCCTCGCCGGCGAGGACCCGGTGGTGGAGCCCCGCGACCCGGGGCCCTCCGAAGAGCTCCGGCTCCTGGGGCTCTTCCAGACCCGGGTGACGACCACCGACGTGGCCACCACCAGCCCGTACCTGGACGGGCAGGTGCTCGGCACGCTCGGGGGCACCAACGGCACGGTGGTGTCCGAGGACCGGGCGACCTTCGCCGAGCAGCGGGCCGTGGGCTTCGGGACCTGGAGACCGGACGTGCTCGACGGCCAGGCCTCGCTGACCGCGGCCTTCGAGGTCGACTTCGTGGTCGGCGACCAGTCCTACCTCGTGGGCGGCAACACCGGCGGCGCCTTCGGGGCCGACCAGGTCAACCTCCAGACGCGCCGGCTCCACGCCAGCTTCCACCACGCCTTCGCTCGCCAGAGCTGGACCGCCGTGCTGGGCCTGCAGTTCCTCGGCGACTCGGTCTACGACCCTTCGTCGGCCCACCCCGACGACCTCTTCCGGACCGGCGGTGGGCTGCGCTTCTGGGGCTCGGAGGCCGCCGGCCTGGCGCTCTACGGCGTGGGCGAGGGGACCCACGGCGAGCTGTGGCGGGCGCGGCTGGGCGCCTTCACCCTGTATGAGCACGGGGTCTCGCTGGACGACGACCTCTCCCTGGTGGTCGGCGACGTCCAGCTCGTTCCGGCCTGGGGCTGGCGCGTCGGTGCCCACGCCTGGTGGCTGCGCGATCGGACCGAGGGGCGGGGGACCCTGCTCGGCAGCGGGCCGGCCAGCGCCCTGTCGGAGCTCCAGGGGGGGCCGGACCTCGACGTCACCGTCGACGGTGCGGACCTGGTCTGGCTGGGGCTGGACGGTGGCGCCAACCACCGCCTGGACCACGGGCGTCTCGGTGGCTCGTTCGTGGCGATCGCCAACCTGGGGCGGATCTACGTCGAGGGCCTCGAAGACCCCTCCGTGGCCGGTGGGCTCGCCGCCGCAGAGCTGCGCTACCGCTACGGCCAGGGCCGCGGCAGCGTGGCCCGGGTCGAGGCCTTGATCTCCACCGGCGACGTCGCTGGCGGGACCTACGCCGGCGTGCTCACCGGCAACAGCTACGGCATCGCCGGCGCCACCTGGGCGACCCACGGCGCGGTGCTGCTCCTGCCCGATCCGGGGGCCATCAACCGCCAGGTCGCGCTGGCCTACGACGTCTCCGGCGCCGGCCAGGGGCTCTTCGCCCTGTCCGCCGGTGCCGGCTGGGACGTCTCGCCGAGTCGCTACAACCTCTCGGGCAACGTCGCCCACGCCCGCCTCGGCAGCGGCGACGTGCTCGGCACCGAGCTCACGGGCCGCCTGCGCTGGACACCTCTGCCCCTGTGCGACGTGGGCCTGACCGGCGCCGTGGTCCTGGGCTCGGCCTTCGACCGGGCGCCCTGGACCGCCTTCGCCTCGATCACCTGGGTGCTCTTCTGATGCTGCCGCTGCTCGCCACCGTCGCCTGCGTGTCCCGCTACGCCGCCCTGCCCGCCCTGGCCCCCGAAGAGCTGTGGGCGCCGCTGCCGGTCCAGCACGTCGGGGTCGCGGGCCTGGACCTCGCCTGGATCGACTCCGGCACCGCATCCGACAGGGCGCCGCTGGTGTTGATCCACGGCCTGTCCTCCTGGATGGGCTTCTGGGAGCACCAGGTCCCCGGGATCGCGCCGGACCGGCGGGTCCTGGCCCTGGACCTGCCCGGCTACGGCGCGTCCTCGCGACCCGACGCGCCCTACACCCCGCCCTGGTTCGCCGAGGTCGTGGTCGGCTGGATGGACGCCGTGGGCCTGGAGGAGGCGGTGGTCGTGGGCCACAGCCTGGGCGGCCAGGTCGCCCTGACCCTGGCCCTGGAGCACCCGGAGCGGGTCGCGGGGCTGGTGCTCTCGGCGCCGGCGGGCATCGAGACCTTCGGCGCCGGCGAGGTCCGCTTCGTCAAGGACCACTGGCACGAGGCCCGGGCCCTGGAGGCCAGCGAGGACGAGCTGCGGGCGGTCTTCACCACCCAGGTCTTCGCCGGGCTTGACGAGGGCGGGGAGCGCCTGCTGGAGGAGCGGGTCCGCCTCGGCGCCCACCCGGCCTTCCGGGGCACGGCGGTGGCGGTCTCCCGCTCCATCGCCGGCATGTTCGACCACCCGGTGCGCGATCGCCTGGGTGAGATCGAGGCCCCCACCCTGGTCGTCTTCGGCGCCCGGGACGCGATGATCCCCAACCCGGTCTTCACGGGCGGGCGGCCCAAGGCCGTGCTGGACGAGGCTGTCGAGGCCCTGGGGGCGACGGGTCTGTTGATCGAGGGGGCCGGCCACACAGTGCACCACGAGGCCCCCGAGGCCTTCAACCAGGCCGTCCAGGCCTTCCTGGAGACGTCGACGTGATCCTCCTGCTGCCCACCCTGGCCTGGGCCACCGACGCCTTCGACCCGACCCTCGAGGACGCCCGTTTCACCGGCCCGGAGACCTGGACGGTCGACGAGAGCGTGCGCCTGTGGGGGGCGATCGAGCGCCACGTCGACGCCGAGGCCGGGCTCTTCGCGCAGGAGGACTTCAACGAGGCCCTGGCTTGGCCCCTCCAGAGCCACTTCGCCCCCTGGATCGCCGAGTGCTTCGGCACCTCGACCCCGTCGAGCGACACCTTCCTGCTGCACGCCGGGCCCTCGACGCCGATCGCCCGCGGCACGCCGATCCTCTTCGTCCCCGGCGCCGGCGACAACGCCAGCCGCGGCTTCATCACCATGGCCACCCGCATGGACCAGGCCGGTCGCCCGGTCTTCGCCCTGACCTTCGCCCACCCCCACGGCGACGTGCTGATGCAGGCCGAGGTCGTCGCCGACGCCATCGAGCGGGTGCGCCACCTCACCGGCGCCGAGCAGGTCGACGTGGTGGCCCACTCCAAGGGGGGCATCGCCACCGCGGTCTACCTGTCCAACCACGAGGGCGCCTCCTGGGGACACGGCGCCTACGAGACCCACGGCACCCGCTACCGCTCCGACGTGCGCAGAGCGGTCCTCATCGCCACGCCGCTGGACGGCCTCGACACCGCGCATCGATGGCCCCTGGGCAACTACGCCTCGCTGGAGCCGGACCTCGCCGTGAGCCCCACCTCCTGGGAGACCTGGTACCCCTACGGATCGACCTCCTGGTGGCTCTCCGAGGAGCTCTCGGAGCAGGACCTGTTCTCCGAGGGCGGGGACCTCTTCCCCGGTCACCGCCAGATGATCCGGCGCCAGGCTCCCGAGCTGCCGGGCTCCCAGGCCTGGCTGGGGGTCTATGCGCTGCAGCCCGACTGGTACACCACCTACGAAGGCGGCCTGGGCTTCACCAGCGAGGCGGCGGGCATCGACGCCGTCACCGAGGCCGGGGGCCACCTGTTGGACGCCCTGGAGGACAACGGCGTCGATCCCGACGTGGAGGTCTTCCTGCTCGCCGGCCAGAGCCCCCTGATGCCCAACGGGGCCGAGAGCTACCTGCTGGCCTTCTGGGACCAGGTCTGGGTCGACCTGGCGACCTCGGGTACCGACGCCTGGGCGGCCCTGACCGCCGAGCTGACCGGCGACGCCCTCGCGGGCTTCGGGCTGACCCAGGGAGACGTGCAGGGACTCGCCGCAGGCAAGCTGGTGCTCGGGGAGTGCACCGGGCCCTCCGACGGCCTCGTCTTCGTGAGCAGCGCCACCCGCGAGGACTCGATCTCGGGCCGGGGGGCCCGGGTGGTGGAGACCTACACCCCGGCGCTGAGCCACCTGGATCTGCTCTACGCCAGCCCGATCATCGGCGAGCTGCTGCTGGCGGAGGCCGAGGCGGACCCGGTGGAGCACGGCTGGCTGGAGGGCCTGGCGAATCGCTACGTCGAGGCCGACACCCTGGGGTGGGTGGAGGGCGTGCTGGAGGATCCCGCGGAGCCCGAGCCGGGGGACACGGGGGAGCCCGGCGACACGGGGGAGCCCGGCGACACGGGCTCGGCGGACCGCGAGGAGCCGGAGGACGGCGGCGGCGGTGGCTGGGCCGGGTGCACGGAGCGGAGTGGCGGGCTGGCGCTGGTGGTGCTGCCACTGGTGGGGCTCGGGCGGCGGCGCTGGGGGTGATCGGGGGCTACCGGCGGTACTGTCCCCCCATGTCCCCCCTCCTCCTCCTGCTCCCCACGGCCCTCGCCGCCCCCCCCGACACGCCGTCGCTGGTCCAGCCCGCCGACGGCGACCAGCACGTCGCCGTGCCGCCCACGCTCACCGTCCACGCCACCGACCCCGACGGCGATCCGCTCACTGTCTCCCTCGAGGTGCGACCCCTCTGGGAGCCGGGCGAGGACTTCACCCTCGTCGCCCTGCCGGACACCCAGTACTACGCCTGCGGCTGCAACGGCGGCCTGCCCGAGACCTTCAGCGCCCAGACGGCCTGGGTCGTCGAGGCCCTGGCCACCCGAGACATCGTCTTCGTCACCCAGCTCGGCGACTGCGTCGAGAACGGCGACGCCGTGCCCGAGGAGTGGGAGGTCGCCGACGCCGCCTTCACGCTCTTGGAGGACCCGGTCACGACGGGCCTCGAGGAGGGGGTGCCCTATGGCATCGCCGTCGGCAACCACGACCAGTCCCCCGCCGGCGACCCGGACGGCGCGACCGCGTACTACAACGCCACCTTCGGCGTCGATCGCTTCGCCGGGCGCTCCTGGTACGGCGGCCACCGGGGCGACGACAACGACGACCACTACCAGCTCTTCGAGGCCGGCCACACCGGCTACGTGATCCTGCACCTGGAGTACGACCCGGCCCCGAGCGAGGAGGACCTCGCCTGGGCCGTCGGCGTGCTGGAGGAGCACGCGGACCGCCTGGCCATCGTGGTCAGTCACCACCTGATCGGCACCGACGGCGCCTGGGGGGCCCAGGGTGCGGCCACCTGGGAGGCGCTGCGGGACCAGCCCAACCTGCTGCTGATGCTCTCGGGACACGTGCCCGGCGTCGGCCGGCGGTCCGACACCTCGGGGGAGCGCACCGTGCACACGCTGCTGGCCGACTACCAGATGGAGGCCAACGGCGGCGACGGCTGGCTGCGGCTGCTGACGTTCTCCCCGGCACCTCGGGGCATCGCGCCGGAGAGGGGCCTGGTCACGGTCGAGACCTGGTCCCCGACCCGCGGTGAGTACGACACCTCACCGGAGAACGCCTTCGTGCTGGAGGCGGACCTGAGCCCGCCCTTCGCTCCGGTCGGTGAGCCGGTCGCCGTCTCCAGCGGGGAGACGGCCCCGCCCCCCGCCTTTCGCGGGGGGGGGGGCGGGGGGGGCGGTCCCCTGGGGGTCCCGGGCCGCCGCGGTCTACACCCGCGGCCAGCCCGGACAGAGCTACGAGTGGCGGGCCGTGGTCTCCGACGGCTCCGAGTCCACCGTGTCGCCGGTCTGGAGCTTCCGGGTGGCCGAGGGCGCCCCCGACACCGGCCGGGACACGGCCGTCGCCGACGACACCTCGACCGACACCGAGCCACCCCAGGACACCGGCGGGCCCCTGGCGGCGGGTGGGGCGTGTGGCTGCGGCGCCGGGGCTCCCGGGGCCGGGCTCGCCGGGCTGCTGCTCGGGCTGGTCGCCGTACATCGACGGAAGCGCGACCCGGAGCACCCCAGGGCATCGTCAGACGTGGCATGTTGAGGGTGATGAGGACGTCGCCGGGTCGCAGCAGCGCGGGTGAGGAGTGAGCTCCGACAAGGCCGCCCACACCATCGTCGTCTCCGACGTGCACCTGTCCGAAGCGGAGCCGGTGGACCCGGATCGCCCCCTCTGGAAGCGCTTCAAGCAGCGGGACCTGTTCGTCGACGGCAGCTTCGTCCGCTGGCTGGAGGCCCTGGACAGGGACCTGGAGGGCCGCATCGAGCTGGTGCTGAACGGGGACATGTTCGACTTCGACTCGGTGATGGCGTACCCCACGGACCTGCGCACCTCCTGGCTGGAGCGCCGGCGGGGACTGTCCGCCGAGGAGTCCAAGTCCCGCTTCAAGCTCTCGGTGATCCTGCGGGACCACGAACAGTGGCTCCAGGGCCTGAGGGCGTTCGTGCTCGCCGGCCACAGCGTCGTGTTCGTGGTCGGCAACCACGACCTGGAGCTGCACTGGCCTTCGGTCCAGGCCCTGCTCGTCGAGTCCCTGGACCTGCCCGAGGACCGCCGGTCCGACGTGCGCGTCTGCGAGTGGTTCGTGATCAGCGGCGGCGACACCCTGATCTCCCACGGCAACCAGCTCGATCCCTACTGCCTCTGCCAGAACCCGATCCACCCCCTGATCCAGGGGGTCGGCCTGCAGCCGCGGGTGCGCCTGCCCTTCGGCAACGTCGCCGGCCGGATGATGCTCAACGGCATGGGGCTCTTCAACCCCCACGTCGACGACAGCTTCATCAAGCCCCTGCGCGGCTACCTGGTCTTCTTCTACCGCTACATCGCCCGCGTCCAGCCGCTGATCGTCTGGGCCTGGCTCTGGGGGGCGGCGGCCACCCTGGTGATCTCCGTCCGGGAGGGCTTCCTGCCGGCCCTGCGCGATCCATTCACCATCGAGGAGCGGGTCGAGAGCATCGCCACCAAGGCCCGGTCCACACCGCGGGTGGCCCGGGGCCTGCGGGCCCTGGACGTGCACCCGGCGATCTACAACCCGTGGCGCATCCTGCGGGAGCTGTGGCTGGACCGCGCCATCCTGCTCACCCTCGTCTTCTGGATCAGCTTCCAGTTGTTCAGCACGCTGAACGTCTTCGTCAGCGTGTCCTGGCTGTGGTGGGCCGGCGCCTTCGTGGTCCTGCTTCCGCCGTTCGTGCTCTATGCCCACCGGGTGGACAGCGAGGTCAAGCACGTGGAGCGCAACATCCGGGCGCGGGTGGGGGACATGGCCCGGGTGGCGGGGGTGGACCGCGTGGTGCTCGGCCACACCCACGTCGAGCGTCACCGGCAGATCGACGGGGTGGAGGTGCTGAACACCGGCACCTGGTCCGCGGCCTATGACGACGTGGAGTGCACCCGCCCCAAGGGTCGGAAGTGCTTCGCCTGGATCCGGTCGGCGGAGCGCACCGCCCACCTCATGGAGTGGACCGACCCCGGCTGGCGGGAGCTCGATCCGGCGGCTCTGGAGGCGCCGCGGCTGAAGCGGTCGGCGTAGCCGCCGTCCCGACCCGCCGCAGGCCGGGCTACCCTCCCCCCCGGAGGCGAGATGTTCTGGTCGCTGCTGGCCCCGGCGCTGGCGTCGGACGTGGCGCCCTGTGGCACCCCGGCCCTGCTGGCGGGGCTGGGCGACGCCGTGCTCGCCCCCCTGCCGCCGCCGCCCCCGAGCGGCGACAAGGGCGATCGGGACGCCTACGGGGAGCTGCCCAACCGCGCGGCTTCGGACAACTTCGTCGTGAAGTGGGGCACCAGCGGACGGGTGGACACTGGCGACGTGGAGGAGGTGCTCGCGGCCTTCGAGGCGGCCTGGGCCGTCCAGGTCGGGACGTACGGCCTGGAGGCGCCCGAGAGCACCGACGCCTGGCTGTTCAACGTCTACATCGGCGACACGGGCAGCGGCGCCCCCGACGACTATGGCAACAGCGGCTACTACTACCGCGACCCCGACGGCTACCCGATGGTCGTGCTGGCCCAGGACACGGTGGCCGAGGTCGGCGCCCTCGGTCGCTCGGTCGCCGTCCACGAGTTCTTCCACGCCCTCCAGGACCGGACCGGGGCCTACAGCTACACCGACGGCGGGGACTCCATCGGCGCCGCCTGGTACTGGGAGGCGACCGCCAACTGGGTGGTGCCGGAGGTCTTCGCCGACGACACCTGGCACGCCGTCTTCCTCTTCGGCTACCTGCTGGTGCCCGAGCGGCCCCTGGACGGCTTCACCTACCCGGACGGGAGCCTCGAGGGCTACCACCAGTACGGGGCCTTCCTCTTTCCCCGCTTCCTCACGGAGCACGTGGTGGAGCCGGCGCTGATCGCCGACTCCTGGAGGCTCGCCGAGTCACAGTCCGATCCACTGGAGGTGCTCGACGAGCTCCTGGCCGCCGAAGGGCTCGACCTGGACGCGCTCTTCCTCGACTTCGCCGTCGCCAACACCACCTGGGACTACGCGCACGGCGAGGCCTACCGGGACAACGTCGACGAGCACGCGCCCTACTACGCCCAGCAGGACCACCGGTCGGCGGCCGTGGTGCGGGGTGAGGGCCAGGTGGACTTCGAGACGGTCGACCCGGAGCTGGCGCCCGGCCGCTACGGCTACAACCTGCTGCGCTTCGAGTACCCCGACGACGGCGAGGTCCACGTGGGCTTCTCCGGCGACGACACCGGCTCCGCCGGCAGCCCCGCGAGCTGGAGCCTGGCCCTGGTCCTCGAGGACTCGGGCCGCTCGGAGGTCCGCCTGCTGGAGGTGGACGACACCACCTGGACCGTCGAGGACGCCGGGAGCTGGGACACCGTGACCCTGGTGGTGGCGTCGACCCCCGAGGTCGCCGAGGAGGACGAGACCTTCTCCTACGCCTGGAGCCTCTTCCTCGACGACTCCTGGAGTCCCCCGGACACCGGCGACGAAGGCGAGGAGCCAGCCCTGGTCGGCTGTGGCTGCGGTCGTGGCCCCGCCCCTGGTCTCGGTTGGCTCCTGGTGCTGCTGCCGCTGGTCCTGCGCCGCAGCCAGCGCGGTAGCATCGAGAGATGCTGACGCTGACGTGGGCGCTCCTGGGCTGTGTCGACCCCCCCGACGACACGGGCGCGGACTTCGTGGATCGCGACGGGGACGGCAGCTTCAGCGACGTGGACTGCGACGACGACGACCCGACGGTCCACCCCGGGGCGGAGGAGATCTGCGGCGACGGACGGGACAACGACTGCGATGACAGCGCGGGGCCCTGCGAGTACACCGGCGGCGTCGACCTCGGCAGCGCCTGGGCCACCTGGACCGGGGACGCCGAGGAGAACCAGGCGGGCATCGCGGTGGCCGAGGCCGGCGATCTCGACGGCGACGGGCGCAAGGACCTCGCCGTCGGCGCCTGGGGGCGGCGTGGCACCTACCTCGAGTCGGGGGCGGTCTACGTGATCACCGACCCGGTGCCGGGCAGGGCCCCCCTCGGCGACGTGGCCAGCGCCGTCATCGAGGGCTCCTTCGACAGCGAGAACATCGGCTGGGCCCTGGACGGGGCGCGGGACCTCGACGGCGATGGCATCGCCGACCTGGTGGTGGGCACGGCGGACTTCCACCGGGCCTACGTGATCCACGGGCCGATCACCGCCAGCGGCGAGGCCGCCCACCTGGGCGAGGTCTGGGTCCACACCGGGGGCACCTTCGCCGGCACGGCCGTGGCGGCGGGGGGCGATCCCACCGATGACGGCCTGCCGGACGTGTTGATCGGAGCCTGGGCCGACGACGGTGCCGCGGTCGACGCCGGGGCGGCCTTCCTCGTGGCCGGGCCCGTCGACGCGAGCGGCCTGCTCTCGGAGGCGGAGGCGGTCTTCACCGGTCCGAGCGCGGACGCCGCGGCCGGGTCGGCGGTGCACAACGCCGGCGACGTCGACGGGGACGGGGTCAGCGACGTCGTCATCGGCGCCCCCGGGGCCGAGCGAGACGAGGAGGCCGTCGGGGCGGCCTATGTCGTGCTGGGCCCGGTCAGCGGGGCGATCGCGCTGGCCGACGCCGACGCCACTCTGTCGGGCAACGCCCTCGATGGTCTCGCCGGGGCCTCGCTGGCCGGCAACCGGGACCTGAACCGGGACGGGACGAAGGACCTGGCCATCGGTGCGCCGACCGCCGGCGTGGACATCTACGGCACCGGCGCTGTCTACGTCGTCCACGGTCCGATCACCGCCGACCGCGGCCTGGAGGACGCCGACGCGATCCTCTGGGGCGAGACCTGGGACGACGGGGCCGGGGTGGCGCTCGAGGCCCCCGGCGACCTGGACGGGGACGCCATCGGTGACCTGCTCATCGGCGCCGATGGCTTCGACCTGCCCTACACCAACTGCGGCCGGACCTACGTGGTGCTGGGGCCCGTCTCCGGCCAGTCCAGCCTCGGCGACGCCCCCGCCTGGTACAAGGGGCCGGTGTCCCACGCCCACACGGGCGCGGCGCTGGACGGGGCTGGCGACGTCGACCAGGACGGCTGGCCCGACCTGCTGATCGGGGCCTACCTGGACGGGAGCGCCTCCAACAACGCCGGCGCGGTCTACCTGATGCGGGGCAGGGCCGGGCTGTGAGACATTGGAAGTAGATCGCGTCTCGGAATCATAGAGAATAGGGGTCCAGGGACCGTCCAGTGCAGGCACGGTGCTTGCTTCACGGGAGGGCGAGGACGCCGCCATGACATCCGAGCTGGTCGAAGCCGTCGCCGCTGCCAAGCACGACCTGGGCAAGTACGTGGCCTTCTCGGCCCGCTGGCTGCCACCGGGCACGGCCGGCGAGGAGCTGCTGGAGGCGCTCCGGGCCGACGTGCTCCACACCCGCCGCAGCAGCGCCGGCAGCGAGGACGCCGTGGGGCTGTGGACCCGCCTCCGGCCCGCGCTGGCGGCCCTGGGGGACGACCCGGACCTGCTCGGCGTGGACCGGGCGGTGGCGGACCTGGCTGGGTGGATGCCCGGACTGGCGGCGGGCACCCTCGACGACGCGGAGCTGGTGGCCTGTGCCGAGCGGGCCCGGGCCGTGACCGCCCACCTCGCCGCCCTCCACCGCCGCCTGAGACAAGGGAGCTGACGTGGCCGATGTCCTGATCATCGACGACCAGGAGCGCTACGCCGAGCTGTGCCGGCGGGCGATCCCGGAGCACGACTACCACGGGCCGGCCCACGACTGGGAGGAGGCCAAGGCGCTGCTCCAGAAGCTCCGTCGCCGTGTCGACCTCGTGCTGCTGGACGTGCACTTCGACGTTCCGCCGGAGAAGCTGCTGGGCCTGGAGGACCCCAAGGATGGGAAGGCCGTGGAGCGGGCCCGGCGGGAACAGGGACTGCACATCCTCGGCGCCCTGCGACGGCGGGACCCCGATCTGCCGGTCGTGCTGATGACCAGCCGCGACGACCTGCCCCTGGAGCGGGCGGCCGAGGAGCTGAACGCCGAGGAGTGGACCTACTTCCTCGACGACGACTACGTGGACGCCGTCGCCCTGCGGGCCCAGATCGAAGGCATCCTGCGGGCGCGGAGGGGGGTCACGGCGGACGGGGTCGTCTACTGGGGGGACTCGGTCTCGATGCGGCGGGTGCGCAGCCAGCTCCTGACCCTGGCCCGGGGTCGGCTGCCGATCATCCTCGGCGGACCGACCGGCACCGGCAAGAGCCTCATCGCCCGGCACTTCGTCCACCCCCGCAGCGGCCGCAAGGGACGGTTCGTGGCGGTGGACCTGAGCACCGTGCCCCGCGAGCTGATGGGCGCCCACCTCTTCGGCTCGGTCCGGGGGGCCTACACCGGGTCCGTGGCCGACCGCCGGGGCGCCTTCGAGGAGGCCAACGGCGGCACGCTCTTCCTGGACGAGATCGGCAACCTCTCCGAAGACGCCCAGAAGCTGCTGCTGACGGTGCTCCAGGAGGGTGTCGTGACCCGCATCGGCGACGTGAAGGAGCGCAAGGTCGACGTGAAGCTCGTCGTCGCGACCCACGAGGACCTGCCGCAGATGGTGCGCGAGGGACGCTTCCGGGCCGACCTCTTCATGCGGCTCAACCCGGCCTGCACCGTGTCGCTGCCCCCCCTGAACGAGCGCAAGCTGGACCTGTCGGACCTGGCCTCGTTCTTCGTCCAGCAGGCGGTCGACGGCCCCCACCTCAGCGAGCTGCTCGAGACCTACCGCCGGCGGCACCTGGGGGGAGGGGAGATCGCGGCGCTGAAGGTCGTGGCCGGGGACTCGGTGCCGCCCCCCGCCGACGGGGTGCTGGTCCTGCTGCTCAGCGTCCGGGCCATGCGGCTGCTGCGGCGGCACCCCTGGACGGGCAACCTGCGCGAGTTCGCGATGACCGTCGAGAACGCGCTGATCTTCACCTTCGCCGAGCTCTCCCGGGTGACGGCGGGGGCCCGCCCCGACGTGGTCCAGATCCGCCCCAAGCTCATCCGGGACCTGTTGCGGGCGACCCGGGCCGACCTGCACGAGGTGCCCGAGGACGGCGTGAACCTCGAGGTGGCGCTGCGACCGGCGGAGACCCTGAACCGGGTCGCGACGGACGTGGAGCGCCAGTACTTCACCGCGCTCTATCTCCAGCACGAGGGGGACTTCCGCCAGATGGCCCGGGTGTTGATGGGAGACCCGGACTGCGCCCGCAAGGTCCAGCTCCGGTTCAACCAGCTGGGGCTCAAGGTGCGGGAGCTGAAGCGTCGCCTGCAGGGGGACTTCCGCTGAGACCGCTGCACTGGCTCGCCTGGACGCTGCTGGCGCTGGGGCCGACGGCCACCGCGGCCGACGACCTGGTGGGCGCGGGCCTGGACCCCGTGACCCGGGGGGTGCTGCGGCGAGCGACGTCCCACGAGCACAGCGGCGAGTGGGCCAAGGCCGCGGCGGCCTACCGGGTGGTGCTGAGCAAGGAACCCCAGTGGGCCGAGGCGGTCATGGGCCTCGGTCGGGTGCTGGAGCAGTCCGGCGACCTGCAGGGGGCCGAGCGGGCCTACCGCAGCCTTGGCTACGACGCCGAAGCCCTGGAGGCCCTGGGGCGGCTCCTGGAGCCGGAGCGACCGGAGGAAGCCCTGGCGATCTACGAGAGCCTCGCCAGGCTGCGCTTTGGCTGGCCCGAGGCCTGGGCCCTCCAGGCGCGGGCGGCCCTGGCGGCCGGCCAGCTCGACGTCGCCATCGCGGCCGCCCTGCGGCACCGGGAGCTGGCCGAGGATCGCCTGGACCCGGAGGTCGTGGGCCCCTTCATGATGGACCTCGCCTCGGCGCTGCGGGCGGAGGACCGCCGCGACGAGGCGCGGGAGTGGCTGGAGGGGGCTCTGGCGCTGGCCGGCACGGGACCCGTCGCCGAAGAGGCGGCGGCACGGTTGGATCGGATCGCCGTCGAAGAGGCCGCGGAGGCGCTGGGCGTGGGCCGGGCCGAGCCCCTGAGCCCGGCGCGCCGGCTGCGACTCGAAGACGCGCGCCGGGCCCTCGCCGACGAGGACCACGCCGAGGCACGACGCCTCCTGGAGTCGCTGCGCAGCCAGGCGCCGCGCAGCCCGGAGGTGCAGGCCTGCTGGGCCGAGCTGGCCCTGGCCACCGGCGACGTCGGCGAGGCCGAGGTGGCCTGGCTCACGACCGTCGCCCTGGATCCCGAGGACGCCCGCTGGCGGGAGCGGCTGGGCACCCTGCTCGCCACCCGCTACGGCGGTCGGCGACACCGGGAGGCGGCCGAGGAGCTGGCCATCGCCCTGCGCAAGCGCCCGACCTGGACCCGGCTCCACCTCAGCCTGGCTCGCGTGCACCAGGAGATGGGGGAGTTCGACACGGCGATCGAGCACCTCGCGGCCTACCTGGACGCCGAGCCGACCGGACCCCACGCCGACGAGGCCCGCGCCCGCCTCGACGACCTCACGCGGGATCGCCCCGAGGCGCCCACCGCCAGCCTGGCGGGGGCCGGACCGCCGGAGGACGTGCCGCGGGAGGCCTGGGAGCGGGTCCAGGTCGCCAAGATCTACCGGGACCGGGGCGACCTGGAGGCGGCCCGGACCGAGCTGGAGGCGGCGCTGGCCGTGGTGCCGAGGTGGACCGAGGCCCTGAACCTCCAGGCGACCCTGCTGCTCGTGGCCGGGGAGACGGAGCGCGCCCTGGCGGCCTGGGACCTCTCCCTGGAGGTCGATCCGCACCAGGGCCCCATCCACCAGGAGCTGGGCGAGCTGCACCTGGCGCGGGGCGAGGTCGTCCAGGCCAGGGCCCGCTTCCGGGCCGCCGTCGCGGCCGACGTGCCGTCCGCGTGGTTCTTCCTGGCCGCGATGGACCACGCCGAGGGGCGGTGGCTGGAGGCCCGCAGCTCCCTCGACCAGTACTTCGCCCTCGCGGCCTCCGGGCCCCACCACCTCGACGCCGAGGCGCTGCGCGGGGAGCTGGAGCACCGCTGGCAGCTCACCGTCGGCGGGGTCGCCGGCGGCGCCTTGCTGCTGCTCGGCCTGCCGCTGGGCCTCGTCGTGCGGCGGCGCACGGGAGCGTCGATCCCGACGCTGCTCGAGGAGTGCCCCGACGCGGCGCCCGACGCGGCACGGATCCTCAGCGCGATGCGCCACGAGGTCCTGAAGCACAACACCACCGTGCTGCCGGCGGTCGCCGATGCGCTGGAGCGGGGCGACCCGGGCCCGGCGCTGGACCTCGCGGACCAGCTCACGGGTCCCGGGGAGGTGATCGCTCGCTGGGAGGCCTACGTGGCGGAGCTGGAGCAGCTCGGGCGGTCCCACCGGCTGCGTCTCAACCTCCGCCGGCGGGACCCGGTGCTGGCACCGATGTGCCACGCCTTCCGCACCCTGGCGCGACTGGCGCCGAACCTCCACCGGAGCGGCGCCGACGGAGCCGACACCCTGCGATCCCTGTCGCGGGTCCTGAACGAGGAGGGCTACGAGGCCCTCGGTGCCCTGGTGCGCGAGGCCGGCGTGGTCGATCTCGGCACGGGACTCTTGCGACGATGCTGGGAGCGGGTCTCCGGCGAGCCCTCCTTCGCCGGGGCGGTGGTGCCGGAGCTGGAGGTGGAGGACCGGGCCGAGCAGGTGCTGCGGGTCAAGATCAACCCCCACGACCTGGACGACATCGTGAGCAACGTGCTGCGCAACTCGCTCCAGGTGGTGCTCGAGGACCATGGCCCGGGCGCCGGACGGCTCGGCCTGCGCCTGGAGGGGGAGCTGGACCCGATCACCGGGCTGGAGGAGGTGGCGCTGCGCTTCGTCGACAACGCCACCCGGCCGCTGAACGACGCCATGATCCGCGGGCGCCAGATCTCCCGGGGCCTGGGCCTGACGGTCGATCTGATCAACCGCCACGCCGGCTCGATACGGGTGGAGCCTGAGGCGGGCTGGAGCAAGGCGGTGGTCGTGCGGCTGCCGCGGGCGGAGACGGGATGAGCAGCGAGCGCAGACCCCGAGTGCTGGTCGTCGAGGACGGCCACGAGTACATCACCACGCTGGGCCGCTACCTGGGCGAGGACTTCGAGCTGGTCCGGGTGGGCGACGGCCCCGAGGCCCTGGAGCGCCTGGCCCGACAGAGCTGGGACGTGGTCTTCCTCGACATGCGCTTCGACCGCACGCCCGCGGGACGGCTGCTGGGGGACCTCGCGGTGACGGCGGATCGCTTCAATGGCGACACCCGCCGCGCCACCCGCTTCCTGGAGGAACACCAGGGCACCTACGTGCTCGCGGCGCTGCGGGAGGCCGGGCACGTCCACCCGGTGGTGATGAGCTACGACTTCGACAGCGAGCCTAGGCGGTGGACGCACCTGTCGGGTCGATATCCGCCGGTTCGCTACCTGGCGGACAATGCGGACCCGGAACGGATCCGTCGGGCTCTGCTGGAGGCCGCCGCAGGGGGGTGACGTTGCTCGGCATGTCGACGGCGTCCAGCTCCGACGGGGCGAGCTCCAGGCGCATGTGGACCTTGCCCTTGCCCTTGCCGTACTGGTCCTCGATGCGGGCGTAGACCTGGAAGCCGAAGACCTCGCGGTAGAGGTAGATCGCGCGACGGTCGTGGGGGTCGACTTCGAGCACGACCGAGCGGAGCCCGCTCTGGGCCAGCCCGACCAGGACCTTGTCGACGAAGTAGCGGCCGAGTCCCTGGCCTCGCCAGCCGGGGCGCAGGGCCATGCTGAAGAGCACGGCTTCGTCGGGGTCGCTCCAGGAGCGCAGGCACTGGCAGGTGCCGATCACCATCTCGTCGGCCCTCAACAGGAAGGTCCGCCCGTGCCCGAGCATCAGCCCGGCGGTGTACCGCGAGAAGGTGGGCTCGCTGAAGGTGAGCAGATCGATCTCGGTGATCACGCCGATCAGGTCGGGGGCGTGGCCCGTGACTTCGACACAGCGGATCTCGTAGACCCGTCCACCTTCATTCGCCAGGGAGATCTTCAAGGGTGCCACCTCGAGGAGAGTCGCCTTCCTGGCATCGGAGAAGGAGTAGCCCGATTTGAGTCCCTTCGCACCGGGCGGTCACAGTTAGGGGGTGTCGCTGTCGCGGAGGAGAACATGTCGTCACCCGAGGAGAGGGTCCGGCTCCACAGAGGTCGCACCCTGGAGGCCATGGAGGCCGGAAGCGCCATGCTGCTCTTCGGGGCCCACCACCACCTCCGCAACAACGACAGCGAGTACCGCTACCGCCAGCACTCGGACGTGCTGTACACCACGGGGTGGACCTGGCCCGAGGTGGCCGTCCTGCTGCGTCCGGGGGCCGAGCAGCCGACCGTGATGTTTGTCCAGCCCAAGGACCCCGAGCGGGAGGTCTGG
Source organism: uncultured Enterobacterales bacterium (assembly GCA_964501915.1). Taxonomy (GTDB): domain Bacteria; phylum Myxococcota_A; class UBA796; order UBA796; family CAJQPC01; genus CAYFPX01. The sequence continues at coordinate 7,446 of CAZCVP010000015.1, read as the reverse complement.
ACCGGCCTCCGGCCCGGTCCCGAGGGCGCAACCAGCGACTTCGGGGCCGACGAGGCCTTCCCCTACGGGGAGCTGGGTGAGCGCCTGCCAGCCCTGCTCCAGGGCATCCACACCCTCTACTACGCCGTCGCCGAGGATGCGGACCGGGACGCGCTGGTCATGGGCGCCATCCGCAAGGCCCGCCGCACGGCCCGTCGCAACGGGCTGGCGGTGCCCGACGCCTTCATCCATCCCGGCCGCATCCTCCACGAGCAGCGTCTGGTCAAGTCCGAGGAGGAGCTGGAGCTGCTGCGCCGGGCGGCGGCGATCACCGTGGAGGCGCACACCGCGGCGATGAGGCGGGCCGCACCCGGGGTGGGGGAGCACGAGCTGGAGGCCCTCATCGAGTACACCTTCCGCAGCCAGGGAGGCAACGGCCCCGGCTACGGCACGATCGTCGGCTCGGGGCCCAACGCCTGCGTGCTGCACTACGTCGACAACGACCGGACCCTGGAGGACGGCGACCTCGTGCTGGTGGACGCCGGCTGCGAGTTCGGCTGGTACACGGCCGACGTTACGCGGACCTTTCCCGCGAGCGGCCGCTTCACCGAGCCCCAGCGGGCGCTCTACCAGCTCGTGCTCGACTCCCAGCGGGCGGCCATCGAGCTGGCGCGGGCCGGCCGTCGCTTCAGCGAGCTCCAGGACGCCGTGGTGAAGGTGCTGACCCAGGGCCTGGTGGACCTGGGCATCCTCACGGGCCGGGTGCAGGACCTGATCGCCGACCAGGCCTACAAGCGGTTCTACATGCACAACGTCGGGCACTGGCTCGGTCTCGACGTCCACGACACCGGCGCCTACCACGTGGCCGGGGAGTCGCGTGAGCTGCGGCCCGGCATGGTGCTGACCATCGAGCCCGGGCTGTACCTCGCGCCGGACGACGAGGAGGTCCCCGAGGTGTTCAGGGGGATCGGAGTCCGCATCGAGGACGACGTGCTGGTGACCGACGGGGACCCGGATGTCCTGACAGGAGCCCTCGCCAGCTCCGTCGAGGAGATCGAGGCCCTGACCTCTGCGGGATGATGCCCGCTCTGGAGTCTTGCCGAATGAGCCTGTTTCCCTGCGCTCCCCAGACCCCCGACGGGCGGGTGGTCACCGTCGAGCAGGTGTCCGAGAACGACTTCCGCGTGGAGCTCGTCTTCGCCCTGCCCCGTGGCTTCACCCAGCGCGCGGTCGACGATCCCGACGGCATCGTGTTCGCCTCGAGGAGCCGCCTGGCGCGCCTGGGGGTGAACGTGATGCCCCGCTCCGCGCCCGACTTCGAAGGGCGGGAGGCGCGCTTCACGGCTTCGATGTCTGCCACGGTCGCCGAGTACGGCGTGGTGCCTCACCTGGGCGGGATCATCCTGCCCGGTCTCCGGATCGGCCGCCTGGTGCACTGCCCGACGGAGTCCCAGCTCACGTCCTCCGAGATCCACGACGCCCTGCAGGCCAACGAGCTGCAGGTCCCCGCGGACTTCACCATCGACGTGGACGGACACCTCACGATCCGGCCCCACCGGCTGGTCTACGACCTCGTCCGGGCCCTGGACAGCCAGGACCTGCTGTCGATCTTCGCCCGTGAGGGCGGCAAGGCGATGCTCAACCGGCTCCAGGTCGCTCGGGCGGTCCGCCACCTCGTGCTCGAGCCCGGTGCCGGGCTGATCACGAGCTGCTCGATGTTCCTGCACCGCCACTACATGGTGCTGGACAGCGCCCCCCACCCCCACGGTCAGCACCTCCAGGCGGTGGTGCTGGACCCGATCTCGACGCGGGGCTCGCGCATCTTCCTGGAGTTCGCCAACTTCACGCCCCACCCGGTGGTGAACCCCTTCGCGGCCGCGCGGGTCTACCGGGCGCCGGACGAGCGGGTCACGGTGGTCTACGTCGGCGACGAGGCCACCATGGTCGAGGAGACGGCGCTGGCGGGCAGCGACTACGACGCCGTGGCCGCGACCTTCGACGACCTCGGCAGCTCCCGCTCCGAGCGCTCCTACATGGACCGGCTGGTGGCCGTGTTCCCGGGCCCCGAGGCGGTGCTGGAGGGCGCGGTGGGGGCCCAGGTCACCTGGAACAACCCCAGGTCCCTCGACTCGATCGCCGACAAGGTCGCCCACCGTTCCTCGGCGCCCCTGGCGGAGCTCGTGGACCGCTTCGGGACCTCGCGGCTGGGGGCGCTGTTGGAGGGCAGCCACAACACGCTGGTGTTGGGCACCTTCCCCAACTTCGTCGAGCACCTCCAGATCTGCCAGGCCGGGCTCACCGAGCGCATCGACACCCTGGTGTTCCGCCGCGCCTCCTTCGAGCACGGCCCCTTCCTCTCGGCCCGCGACCACGCTCGGCTGGCCGACTACAACTCGCTGGGCCTCGACGTCTACTGGTGCAACGACGAGCGCCGCCACGTCGCCAAGCACATCTACCGGGGTCACCGCGGCTTCTTCACCCGCCCCGAAGACGTGCACCGGCTGCTCAACGCGCTGCTCTTCGCCTGCTATGGCTCGGCCAAGCCGCTGCCCGAGCGGCAGCTCTCGCGCCTCAAGGAGCTCATCGAGGGTCTCCGCGCGATGTTCGGTGAGAACACGGGCCTGATGACCGGTGGTGGCCCCGGCGCGATGCAGCAGGTCACCGACCTCGGCCAGGACCTGGGCATGGTGGTCGGCGCCAACTTCATCGAGACCATCGACCAGGAGACCAACCAGTCGGCGGACTTCTACCAGACCTTCCAGGACAACAACCGCCACAACCGGCAGCGGTGGTTCGAGATCGCCGCCTTCCAGATCTTCTGCATCGGCGGGGTCGGGACCCTCGAGGAGATCGGCCTCACCCTGACCGACATGAAGCTGGGCGTGGTGGAGCTGGCGCCGCTGGTCTTCTTCGGGACCACCGGCGGCGAGCCCTACTGGCGTCAGCTCGGCCGCCAGCTCGAGCAGCTCGCCGACAACGGCCGCGGACCGGCGTGGCTCAAGAGCCACTCGGTGTACTCGGACGATCCGGCGGAGGTGCTGGCCTTCTATCGGGCGGTGCTGCAGCTCGGGTAGGGAGCGCCCGGGCTCAGGGCGAGGTGATCTTCACCGCGTCGCGACCGCTGACCGTCACCGAAGGGCCGCCGGCGCCGATGGTGCCGCTCACCGAGGTCGGGGACTTGGGCCCGTCGACCACGTGGGCGACCTCGACGTCGGTGCCGCGGGCGGACAGGCGCACGTTGACGCCCAGGGGCATCTCCAGCAGGACCTCGCCCTTGGCCGTGATCTTGGAGGTGCCGGTGACCTCGGTGTCGTCCTGGAGCTTGACGGTCGCTCCGCCGTTGGGGGCGCTGATGCTGAAGCGCGAGAAGTCGCCCTGGACCCAGACGTCGTCCTTCTTGTTGGCCACGGTGACGGTGCCTTCGCACTTCATCACCTCGACCCAGTAGGAGCCGGCGTTGACCGTGAGCTTGACCTGCTTGGGCAGGGTGACGACCAGGGGCACCGAGGTGCTGGTGATGCCGGAGCCCTTGGACGGGGTGATGGTCTTGGCGCCGGCGCTGGTCTCGCTGCCCCAGACCTTGAGGCGGATGCCCTTGCCGTAGCGCTCCATGTTCGGCTCGTTGGTGCCCTCGACCTGGTAGTCGATGCGGGCGCTGATGATGTCCCCCTCCTGGCAGCGCACCGAGATCGGGCCGCCGTAGTGGGAGATGGTGACCGGCTTCATCTGGCCGAGGCCGGCCTTGCGCTCGTTGAGCGCTCCGGTGTAGGTCGACGAGGTGGCGACGTCGCGCCCGGCGGGACCGTCGCCGAGGTCGATGTCGTCGATCGAGATGAGTCCGAGATCGTCGTCGTCTTCGGCCTGGACGGGAGCGAGGACGAGCAGGGCCAGGATGGGAAGCACGGGATCCTCCGGCGAAGACGAGGAACATATGCGCTCCGGCCTGGAGACTCCAATCTCGGCGAGCGACATCCGCCCCAGCCTTGACACCCCGCAGCCCTCGCCGTAGTCGCCTCCATGCCGCCACACGCCGACTACTGCGACCTCCACATCCACGTCGGGGCCTCCGTCGCTCCCCACATCCTGTGGTCCATCGCCCACTCGCAGGGCTTCAAGCTCCCGGTGGCCTCCTACTTCGAGTTCGCCGACATGATCACGGCGAACCCCCGAAAGGTGAGGAGCCTCGACGACTACCTGCGCATCCTCCACGACTGGACGGAGCGCATCCAGTCGAGCCCGGCGGCGATGGAGCGCTCGATCTACGAGATCATCGGCAAGGAGTACCGAGGGTCGAGGTGCCAGCGCATCGAGCTGCGCTTCAACCCGATGAAGCGCAACCTGGAGGGCGAGCGGGACCTCGACCACATCATCCACGCCTGCCTGCGCGGCATGGACCGGGCCTGCCTGGAGTACGGGGTCGAGGCGGGGCTCATCTTCTGCCTGGGACGCGAGTTCCCCGCCGACCAGAACGAGAAGATCCTGGAGAAGGCGATCAAGTACCAGGACCGCGGGGTGGTCGGCATCGACCTGGCGGGGACCGAGCGAGAGCCGGTCGAGCTGAGCGAGTCGATCGAGAAGTACGCGCGCATCTTCCGGCGGGCCCGGGAGGCTGGGCTGGGCACCACCGTGCACACCGGCGAGACCATCGAGACGAGCGGCGAGGGGGTCATCGCGGTGTTGGAGCACCTCGAGCCCGACCGCATCGGCCACGGCGTGCGGGCGGCCTACAACGAGGAGGCGACGAAGCGCCTCGCCGACACCGGCACCACCCTGGAGATCTGCCCCACGTCCAACCTCTTCACGCGGGCGGTGAGACACCTCGAGGAGTTCTCCTACATCCTGGGGACCTTCCTGGAGGCCGGGGTCGACCTGACGATCAACACCGACGGCACCTACCTCTGCGACACCAACATCCACAAGGAGTTCAGGCTGCTGAAGGAGTCGGAGATCCTGTCCGGCGAGGAGGCCGAGCGCCTCCGCGTGGCCGCCTTCGAGGCGAGCTTCATCGGGGGGGTGGAGCGCTGAGGGCGCCCTCTGCCCTACAGCCGGTCGTCCCGGCGGTGCTTCCGGAGCCGCCCCTGGAGGTTCTGGCGCGACAGCCCCAGCAGCTCGGCGGCCCGCGTCAGGTTGCCGTCGCAGCGGTCCAGCGCGTCGCCGATGAGGCGGGCCTCGTAGGCCTGGACGCGCTCGGTGAGGCGGGAGCCGGGTCGGGCGGGCGACCCCCGCACCTCGGGGGTCAGGTCCGGCAGGTCGATCGGCTCGCCGGGGCGGCTCAGGGAGATCGCTCGCTCGACCTCGTGCTCGAGCTGTCGCACGTTGCCGGGCCAGGGGGCCCGCACCAGGGCCTCCAGCGCGGCGTCGCTGAGCGCTGGCGAGGCCCGGCCCCGGCGGGTGGCGGCCAGCTCCAGGAAGTGCTGCACCAGGTCGGGGATGTCCTCCCGGCGCTCCCGGAGCGGGGGCACCTGGAGCACGACGGTGGCGATGCGCCAGTAGAGGTCCTCCCGGAAGCTCCCTTCGCTCACCGCCTGGCGCAGGGGCCTGGCCGAGGCGCAGACGAGCCGGAAGTCCACAGGCACGGACCTGGACTCGCCGACCCGGCGGACCTGGCGCTCCTGGAGGACCCGCAACAGCTTGACCTGGAGGGAGGGGGAGAGGCTGTCCACCTCGTCGAGGAAGAGGGTGCCCCCGCGGGCCTCCTCGATGAGCCCCCGCCGGGCCACGGAGGCCCCGGTGAAGGCCCCGCGGGCGTGGCCGAAGAGCTCGCTCTCGGCGAGGGTCTCGGCCAGGGCGCCACAGTTGACGGGCACCAGGGAGCGCCTGGCCCGAGGGGAGGAGGCGTGCAGGGCCCGGACCAGGACCTCCTTGCCGACGCCGGTCTCGCCCCAGAGCAGCAGGGAGCAGGTGTCGTCGGCGATGCGGCTGAGCTGCTCGATCACGGCGAGGAAGGCCGGGCTGTGGCCCACCACCTCCTGGAAGGGTCGTGGCAGGCGGGCCCGCAGGGCGGCGTTGTCCCGGCTCAGGGCCTCCAGCCGGCGGCCCTGGCGGAGGTGGGCCCCCACCAGGAGTCCGAGCAGCGCGAGCAGCTCCACAGCGCTGCGCGCCAGGGGCGGGCGGCCCTGGCGGGTGTCGACGTAGAGCAGGCCCAGGACCTCGCCGCCGGCGGAGATCGGTGCGGCGATCAGGCTGGCGACGGAGCCCCGCAGCAGGGACTGCTGGCCGGGCAGCTCCCCGTCGCCGGCCACGTCCAGGGAGTAGATGGGGGTCGGATCCCGGAAGCACCGTGCCAGGAGCTGGCGGCTGGTCTCCCCGGCGTCGCGCTCGGCCCCCTCGCCGGCCTCCCGGCGGGCGACGCAGCGGGCCTCTCCGTCCCGGATCAGCCAGGCCAGCCCCCGATCGGCTCCCAGGTGCTCGACCGCCAGGTCGAGGATGTCGGGGAGGACCTCACCGGGACGGCCCTGGTCCCGGGACAGGCGCCCCACCACGTCGAGCACCGCGGCGAGGCGGCCGGAGCTGCCCTCCGTGTGGCGGGCGAGGGCGTCCACGAGCTCGAAGGGGTCGGAGGGCACCCGTGGAGTCTACTCGGGGAGACCGGCGGGGACGCCCCCCGGCGGACGGAGGCCCTCGGCAAGCTCGAAGAGGTCGGCGCTTGCCGCCAGGTATGGCTCCTTGGCGGGCTCGGGGAGCTGCTGGTGGACCCGCTTCGTTGCGAGGAGGGCCCTCCGGGCGGTGTCTCGGGCTGCGGGCAGGCGGCCTTCGGTGAGCAGGGCCCGGGCGGCGAGCCCGCAGGCCTCGGCGGCGAGCTGCGCCGCTCCCACGTCCTCGGCGGCGGCGGCAGCGTCCAGGGCTGCCCCAGCGGCGGAGGTGTCGCTGCCGACCCAGGTGCAGGCCAGGGCCTCCCACAGGTCCGAGGCCGCGAGGAGGTAGAGGTCGCCGCTGTACCTGGCGAGGCGACCGAGGTCCTCGGCTGCCGCCAGCAGCCCGCCCGCCTCCCGCCGGGCGAGGGCCGCGCACCCCCGGGCCACCACCGCGCCTGCTCCCGGTGTGACCACGTCCCAGGTCGAAGTCCCTTCGGGCGCCAGCCAGCGCCAGGGCAGGCCGGTCGCGGGTCGGGCGGTGCGGTCCCGTGCCTCCCGCGCGAGGTCGGTGGCCGGTCCATCGAGAGGGACCTGGGAGAAGGGCCCAACCCGCAGACGACAGAGGGTGAGGCCTCGGCGGGCACCCGCGCCATCGGTCTGCTCCAGCGCCAGCGCCCACGCCTCGGCGGCGTCGAGGCAGGCACCCACCGCCTGGAGGCGGGCAGCCCGCTCGGCGGGGTCTCCAGGGTCCGGCGCTTCGCGGACCAGGGCGGCCAGCACCTGGCTCACGGCGGCCGGACGGCCCTGCTGGGGGCCCAGACAGAGGGGAAGCCAGGCGGCCAGCGCGCCGCGGTCGGCGCCCCGCCAGCCGGACACGACCCCGGCCCAGGCC
>CAZCVP010000014.1:57211-61443 GCA_964501915.1 uncultured Enterobacterales bacterium | reverse complement strand
GACAGGGCCTCCGGCCCGGTGCACTCGACGGTCGCCGAGACCGCAGGTTGGCCGATCCCTCTGACGGGTTGGCCGGGATCGCTCACGTGACGGGATCGATGCTCGGACCGGCGAGGGTCGCTGGGTCGCGATCGTCGACTGCAGCGAGGAACAGGTCCGGTGGCTCCGCGCGATGGCGGCCAGATCCGTTCTCGTGCTCGTGCTCGTGCTCGTCCTCGTCCTCGTCCTCGTCCTCGTGCTCGTGGGTCTCTCGGCGGAACTGAGCGGGTCGACCAGCCGGCTCGCCGGCTCTGGGGCATCGCGCCCGTCCCCAGTTCGTAGCGCCCCACACCGGTGTAGAAGCGCGCCTGCGCATCAACGCCTCTCTGGGGTCGGCCGGTTCCACGAGGGCGAGGCGGTCGACAGGGGGCCCCGCGCGGGTCAGATCCCCAGCTCGTCCAGCCGCGAGGCCACCTCCGGACACCACCGGTTGTTGGGGAAGACGTCGCAGGCGTCGATCACCTCGGCCCGGTAGATGGTGTCGTCCGGGCGCGAGAAGGTCATGCGCCAGGGCGTCTCCCCGGACTCCGGGTCGAGCCCGACGACCTCGGTCGTGTGGCCGTGGGACTCGTCGAGACACTCGACGTGGGCCTTGCCGACGAGCACGGTGCCGTCGTCGAGGTAGTCGGCGTCGCCGAGGGACTTCTCGAAGAAGCCCTCTTCGGTCCACGTCCAGGTCTGCGTGGCCGTCCACTCCTGGGTGTCCAGCACCATCTCGGTCACCCTGGACTCGAGGCGACGGACGCCGTTGTCGTAGACCAGCAGGCGGCCGCCGACGACCTCGGCGCCGTGCACGCACTGGGGCCACTCGGCGTCCAGCAGGCGCTTGCCCGTGGTGTCGACGAGCTCGAAGTCCCCGCCGGCCCCGAGACGCCAGACCACCTCGTCGGTGTCCATGTCGACCGCGATGATCTGCTCCTGGGCGCAGAGGCTCACGTAGGCGATCCGGGCCTCCGGATCGATGTCCGCCCAGTTGGCGTGGAAGACGTCGCCCATGCCGGGTTGGAGCATGCCCTGGTCGACTCCGAGCTGGCTGTTCCAGGTCCAGGTCACCTCGCCGGTGGCCGCGTCGTGCAGGTGAAGGACGAAGCCCCTGAAGCTCTCTTCGCCCACGGAGTTGCCGGCCGTCGCCAGGGTGAGGATGGAGCCATCGTCGTAGTGGCGGGCCTCGTGGTGGTAGTCGAGGGTCTGGCTGCCCTCGAAGGCCGTGGCGTACAGCGTCTGCTGGTCGAGGCCGACGATCTGTGGAGCCCCCTGGGGGCCCTCTCCTCCACCCCAGAAGAAGCGACCGTCGCCGAGGTAGTCGTGCCCGATGCTGATCTTCACCTCGGTGGGGATGTCGGTGTAGGTCCAGCGGGTGCGGCCCGTGGGGTCCAGCACCAGGAGCCGGACGGGGATGGTCTCGCCGCAGACGTCGGCGTAGCTCAGCAGCAGGTAGGCGCCAGGGGGCTCACCCTGGACCTCCAGGGTCGGCAGGTCGTCGATCGGCGAGGGTGTCCGGAAGGAGAACCCGGTCGTCGGACCGGCGACGCCGTTGCAGACCGCTGCGGCGCGGCAGTCGTGGCCCCGGTCGGCGAGCAGCCCGGACAGCACGCCGGAGTGTTCCAGGGCTTCCTCGGACTCCCAGAGCAGCGTCTCCGTGTCGAGGTCGGACCGGGTGCAGGCCACGGCGACGGCGGCCGGCTCGTCCAGCCGGACCCCGAGCCGCCGCGACTCGGGGCTGCCCGGCACGACCTCCTCGTGGACCTCCGCCACGGCGACGTCGCAGCTCGCCGGGCCGGCCGAGCCGCAGCCATCCTCCGGACAGGTCTCGGCGTCGCAGCCGAGGCCGGCGAGGGCCAGCAGCGGAAGCCAGGTGGCGATGGAGACCCTCCGGGGTGTGGCCGCCGAGGGCGGCACTGGAGACCCGTATAGCATTGTCTTCGCCGCGTACGGCGGCGAGAACCGCGCGGTCCGGCGTGCTCCTGTCGTCGCGACTCGTCGCGGGTCGCGCCCGGTCACCCGGTCGCCCGCGTGCGTGGTAGCGTCGCTGCGTCCTGGTTCGACGGAGTGTGGCGATGGCACGACGGAGGTGGGTCGTCGCGGGGCTGCTCGGCGGGGGCCTGGTCCTCGTGGGCGTCCTGGAGCTGGGGAGGCGGGGGCACATCGCGGCCGTGAGTGGCCTCGCGACCGGCGGTTCGGCGCGGCCGAACGTGCTGATCATCGTCGCCGACGACCTCGGCGTCGACAAGGTCGGCAGCTACGTCTACGACGCGGACCCGGAGTACCCGGAACGGGCGGAGTACCTCCCGAACACGCCGGTGCTCGACGACCTGGCGCAGGCCGGCATCCGGTTCACCGACGCCTGGGCCAATCCCTCCTGCTCGCCGACCCGGGCCAGCCTGGCCACCGGGACCTACGGCTTCCGGCACGGGGTCGGCCAGCCCATCGGCAAGGCGGGCTCCTCGACCCTCGGTCTCGACGAGACCACCATCGCGCACGTGGCCGCCGACGCCGGCTACGCCACCGGGATGTTCGGCAAGTGGCACCTGGGAGACGAGGTGGAGCCGGGGGACTGGGAGGAGGGGGAGAGCTGGGCCGATCACCTCGACGAGGCCGTCGCGGTGGAGTTCCCCTCCACCACCCTCGGTTGGAGCGTGTTTCGAGGCACCAAGGCCGACCTCGATGTGGGGGAGTGGTCGGGCTACTACGACTGGATGCGCCTCACGGCGACGACCCGCGACCAGCCCCAGGTCGTCCCGTCGGGCGAGAGCCGCTACGCCACGCTCCAGACCACCGACGACGCCCTGGACTGGATCGACCGACAGAGCGGCCCCTGGCTCGCCCTCGTCAACTACCACGCGCCCCACACCCCGCTGGAGGCGCCGCCTCCGAGCTGCGGCTACGGCACGGCACGGCCCCAGGGCGACCTGCAGACCTACCAGGCCAAGGCCGAGTGTCTCGACGCTGAGATCGGCCGACTCCTGGAGGGCATCGACCAGCTCCCGAGCACCGTGGTGTTCCTGATGGGGGACAACGGCACCGACCACATGGCCGTCGAGGACGTCTTCGACGACGACCGCAACAAGGGCACGCTGTACGAGAGCGGGATCCGCGTGCCGCTGATCGTGGCCGACGGGTACGACTACCTGTCGACCCTCGGCGAGGAGCCCTGGGGCCGGGAGCCGACGGGCGGGGGCAGGGTGCTCGACCCGGGGCGCGAGATCGCCGATCCGGTGCACGTGCTCGACACCTTCGCCACCGTGGCCGACCTCGTGGGGGGCGACAAGAGCAGCGGGGTGGACTCGGTCAGCCTCCTGCCCCTCATGCGGGACGGCCCGGGCGTGATCCGGCAGACGGTCTACAGCGACCTGTTCTCGGCCGACTCCGGAGCGGCCGCCATCCGCAAGAACGCCCACAAGCTCATCGTCTCCGTGGGCGGTGGCGAGGGGTCGCTGTGCCGCTACAAGTACGAGCTCTACAACGTGGTCTCCGACCGCTTCGAAGAGCAGGACCTGGCGAGCAACGAGAGCGGCATCTTCGACGACCTCCTCGAGGAGCTGGACGCGCTCCTCGCCACCCACGAGGGGGCCTGGCTGGACCTGCCGGACTGTTGATCCGGCTCGCGCCGAGGCGGGTGTCCGCCGAGCATCTCCGGCGCCTCGCCCGGCCTCCGCTCGCAAGTCCTTGGCCAGTCGACCGAACGGGTGAGGTGGACCTCCGCTGCAGTGCGCTGGGTTCATGCTCCCCCCGGAGCGCCCGAGCGCCATGGCGCACCCCCGAGTGTCGCTCACAGCGACGTTCGAGGCTGCACACGGGCGTGTGAGGTGCTGAATGTCGCTCACAGCGACACCCAGCGCCGCGCACGGGGTGTGACGCACACGGGGTGGCCAGGTCGGGGGGGAGCCCCGGAGGCTCAGGTGGACTGAGCTACGGCCCTCCAAGCCCTCCCGGGTCTCCTGTACGGGCGACAGCGAAGGGCCTCGAAGGGGGGTACAGGCCCACGGTGCCCGGATCCGGAACCCGTGGGCCGGCTCCACCCCGACGAGCTCCTCCGCCGCTTCCTGCTCCACATCGCGCCCGGTCCATCCAGCCCGGAGTGAACAGACTCCCGCTCGACCCTGTCATCGACCTCGACCTCGACCTCGACCTCGACCTCGCCCTCGCCCTCGCCGCCCCCCCCCCCCGCGCCCGGGGCCCCGCGCCCCGGCGGC
>CAZCVP010000014.1:0-57201 GCA_964501915.1 uncultured Enterobacterales bacterium | reverse complement strand
AACTCGAAGCCAATCAGATTGGCCCAGAACTCAACCTCGCCCCCGTCCTCGACCTCGCCCCGCTGCTCCTCCGCCCCCCTACTCCCCGTCCACGTGCTGCTCCAGGTACGCCGGCCGCCTCCCGATCCACTCCTGGATGCAGGCGACCTGCTCGAAGAAGTCCCCGTCGCTGTACCAGCGCCGCGGGTCCTGGGTCACCGGGACCTGGATGACCGAGACCAGGTCGTCGAGGCGTGAGGGCAGGTCCATCGCCTCCAGCTCACCGGCCAGGACCAGGACCTCCTGCTCCAGGGCGGCCCGACAGGTGCTGTCGTCCTGGCAGCGACGCACCAGGTAGCCGCTCCGATAGTCGCCGACGTCGCGGCCGAGGTAGCCGCAGCCCTGCTGGGCCGACCAGGGGTACCAGCCGAAGGCGAGGTCCGTGGACCAGGGGCTGAAGGTCCACGAGTCCGTGTCCGGGTCGTGGTAGATGTGGGTGTTGTTCAGGTTGTAGCCGTAGCCGTCCCAGTGGCTGATGAGCATGTCGGTGGCCATCGAGCGCAGCCACAGCTCCCAGTCCAGGTGCTCCTGGAGACCCGACACCCACCCCGGTGGGCCGGCGACGACGGCCTCGCAGAGCGCCACCAGGTCGTCGCGGGTGTCCTCGGAGCCGACCTCGTCGACCTCCCAGCAGTCGCAGGGATCGGCCCCCCAGCCGCCGGCGTCGTCGAAGTCGCAGGGGTAGTTGAAGGAGCCGGTCTCGTAGAGCGTGCCCTCGTCGCTCTCGAACCACCGGCGCAGCCAGGTCTTGTCCTTGCGCTCGACGGCGGCGTAGAAGCCATAGTCCAGGTCGTTGACCGTCAGCGAGACGAAGGCGGTCCGCGGTGCGGCGACGCCGAGCCGCCGGTAGACCTCGTAGGCCAGGCCCTCGGCGAGCATCGACGGGTCGTAGGTCTGGTTGTGCAGGTTGATGCCCTGCAGCCCCCAGATCCGCTGGTCCTCGACCACGAAGTCGAACTTGACCTTGAGGCTCGGCTTGTCGGAGAGCTGGCGGTAGGTGCTGCCGCCCTTCAGGCGCACGCCGACCTCGTAGGTGTCGTCCCCGACCACCAGGGTCACGGGCGCGTAGTCCCGCGGGGCCTGCAAGAGCGCCTGCCAGCTCTGGGAGTCGATCGCGAGGCCCAGGGCGTGGACCCGGTCGAGGTGGAAGAACGCCTCCCCGGGCTCCTCCTCGGGCTCGGGCTCGGTCTCCTCCTCCACACCTCCGACCCACTCCAGCCCCGAGCGGTCCGAGGGTCGGTCCCCCGGCGAGGGCCCCAGTCGCAGGTCCTGGGGCTCGCAGCCCCCGGCCAGCAGCAGCACCAGGGCGAGCCCGGCCCCGGGCGACAGGCTACCCGGACCGGCGCGACGGAGGAGGATCATGGGACTGCTCATCGACGGTGTCTGGCACGACCGATGGTACGAGACCAAGGCCAGCGGCGGACGTTTCATACGCAGCGAAGCACAGTTTCGTGACCGCGTCACCTCCGACGGCAGTTCGCCCTTCCCCGCCGAGCCCGGCCGCTACCACCTCTACGTGGCCTGGGCCTGCCCCTGGGCCCACCGCACCCTGCTCCTCCGTGCGCTCAAGGGCCTCCAGGACGTCGTCTCCGCCTCCTGGGTGGCGCCGCTGATGCTGGACCAGGGCTGGTCCTTCGACGAGGACCACCCCGACCACCTCTTCGGCCACGACCACCTCCACCAGCTCTACACGCGGGCCGAGCCCGACTACAGCGGCCGCGTGACCGTGCCGGTGCTCTGGGACAGGCAGACCGGCAGCATCGTGAACAACGAGTCCTCGGAGATCCTCCGCATCTTCAACCGGGCCTTCGACGCCTGGGCCACCCCGGCGCCGGACACCTGCCCGCCGGAGCTGCAGGGCGCGATCGACGAGATCAACGCCGACGTCTACCACCACGTCAACAACGGCGTCTACCGGGCCGGCTTCGCCACCACCCAGGCCGCCTACGACGAGGCCGTCACCCAGCTCTTCGACGCCCTGGACCGCCTGGAGGAGAGACTCAGCCGCCAGCCCTGGCTCTGCGGAGACCGGGTCACCGAAGCCGACTGGCGGCTCTTCCCCACCCTGGTGCGCTTCGACCTCGTCTACCACCACCACTTCAAGTGCAACCGGCGCAGGCTCCGGGACTACCCGGCCCTGTGGTCCCACACCCGCGCCCTCTACCAGGTGCCCGGCGTGCGCGAGACCCTGGACTTCGACGAGACCCGCCTGCACTACTTCGGCAGCCACGCCAGCATCAACCCCCACGGCATCGTGCCGATCGGGCCCGAGCTGGACTTCGACGCGCCCCACGACCGACCAGCGCCGTAGCCCTCAGATCAGAGACCGGGCGAAGTCCAGAGTCCTCTGGGCCACGTCCAGGGGCCGCTCCATGTAGGGGGAGTGGCCATAGTCCGCCGGGTGCTGCCAGTCGGCCTCGGGCAGGGCCCCCAGGAAGAACTCGAGCTGCTTGCGGGAGACCACGCCGTCGGCCTGCCCCCACAGGATGCGCACCGGCACCCTCAGCTCGGCCAGCTCTTCGGAGGTGAAGAGGTACTCGGGGGTGGAGGAGTTCAGCAGGTTCGTCATGTGCCGTGCGTTGAGCTGCCGCCTGGCGAAGAACGCCAGCGCCTGCCGGAGCCACCCGGGCACGTCGTAGAAGACCCGGTTGACCAGGCTCAGGGCGTCGCGGTGGCTCCGGAGCCGGAAGCGCTCCAGGTACTCGACCAGCGCCATCGGCTCCATCTGGGCGCCACCGGGCGACACCAGCACCAGGCAGCGGACCTTGTCGGGAAAGGCCAGCGCGTGGCGCAGGGCCATGAAGCCCCCGAGCGAGTTGCCGAACACGATGGCCGGCTCGTCGATGAACTGGTTCAGGGCCTCGACCACGCCGAACTGGAGCGAGGGACCGGTGAGGCCATCGGGCGGGATGTCCGAGCGGCCGTGCCCCGGAAGGTCCACCAGGGTGACCCGGCTGACCTGGGCGCGGATGTGGGGGGCCAGCTTGTGGAGGTGGGTCGCACGACTGCCCAGCCCGGCCATCGCCACCAGCGGAGGAAGCTGGCCGGACCCCTGCGCCACCAGCGCGTGCACACAGCCCTGGGAGGTCTCCGCGTAGCGGCTCTGATAGCCACGCGAGACGAGACGCAGGTGGTTGATGTGGTCGACGATCGTCGTCACGCGGTGCCCCGGCAAGACCGACAGGATCAATGTACACACTCAATTCGGGGACCAGCAGCCCCCTTTCCAGGACACCGGGACAGCCCGATCGACTTCCGACTGGACGGTGCCACCGCGGGATGCTACAACACTTCATCAATCCATGAAGTGTTGGAATATCGATGTCTGAGGAGAACGTCGCTGGCGGTAGCTGCTGCTCCGGCGGGAGCTGTTCCGCGACCCCGGAGCCCCTACCACCCAGCGCCACCCGCATCCACGTCGCCGGCCTCTGCTGCGACGACGAGGTGACCCTCGTCCGGCGGCTCCTGGAGGGACGGGAGGGTGTGGACCGCGTCGACGTGAACCTCGTCGGCCGCCAGGTCTACGTGACCCACGACGAGCGGGCCACACCCGAGCACCTCGTCGAGGTCCTCAACGGCGCCCGCCTGGAGGCGCGGCTCGGCTCGGCTCCCGCCACCCCCCCGACCCGGTGGCCGCCGACCCTGGTCGCCGCGGCTGCGTTCTTCCTGCTCTCCCTGGGGACCCTGCTCCAGCCACTGCTGGAGTGGGCGGCGCTGGGCGCGGTGGTCCTCGGTCTGCCCCCGGTCCTCGGCAAGGCCTGGGTCTCGCTCAAGAACCGCCTGCTGGACATGAACGTGCTGATGACCCTGGCGGTGATCGGCGCCCTGTTGATCGGCGAGTGGATCGAAGCCGCCGCCGTGGTGGTGCTCTTCGCCGTGGCCGAGCACCTGGAGCGTCGCTCCATGGACCGGGCCCGCCGCGCCCTGGCCGAGGTCGCGGCCCTGGCCCCCGAGGTGGCGGTGCTCGAAGACGGCCGCGAGGTCCCCTCCGACACCGTCGCGATCGGTACGCGCATCCTGGTCCAGGCCGGTGGACGGGTGCCGCTGGACGGGCGCGTGGTCGAGGGCCGCTCCGGGGTCGACGAGAGCGCGCTGACGGGCGAGTCCGTGCCCGTGTCCAAGGCGCCGGGGGACACCGTGTCCGCCGGGACCGTGAACCAGGCCGGCGTGCTGGTGGTCGAGACCACGTCCACCACCGACGACTCGGCCGTCGCCCGGCTCGTCCAGCTCGTGGAGCAGGCCCAGGCGACGCGCTCCCCCGTCGAGGGCACGGTCGACCGCTTCGCGCGGATCTACACGCCCGTCGTCGTGCTGGGCGCCATCGCCCTGGCCCTGGTCCCGCCGCTCTTCGACGGCGACTGGGCCGGCTGGTCCTACCAGGCGCTCGTGCTGCTGGTGGTGGCCTGCCCCTGTGCCCTGGTGCTCGCCACCCCCGTGACCGTGGTCTCGGCGCTCACGCGGGCCGCTCGCCGGGGGGTCCTGATCCGCGGAGGCGCCCACCTCGAGACCCTGGGCCAGCTCGACGCGATGGCCCTGGACAAGACCGGCACCCTGACCGAAGGGCGCTTCGAGGTCGTCGACTGCATCGGTCTCGGCGACTTCGACGCTGCCGAGGTCCACCGCCTCCTCGCCGCGGTCGAGGCCCGCTCCAGCCACCCGCTGGCCAGTGCCCTGCGCGACCACGCCGGCGCGGCCAGCGGCGCCGTCAGCGGCGACGAGGTGCTGCCGGGCGAGGGCGTGCGAGCCCTGGTGGACGGCCGCGAGGTCCACGTCGGCAACCACCGCCTCGCCGAGCGCCTCGGCTGGCACGGACCCGAGGAACACGCCACCACCCAGGCCTGGCGCGAGCTGGGTCGCACGGTGGTCTACATCGGCGTCGACGGCGAGCTCGCCGGCCTGCACGGCCTCGCCGACCTGCCCCGCCCCGAAGCCGAAGACGCCGTACGCGCCCTGCAGGCCGAGGGCCTGAGGCTCGTGATGCTCACCGGCGACGACGCCGGAGCTGCGCGTGTGGTCCAGGACCGGCTCGGCCTCGACGAGGTCCGCTCGGGACTGCGGCCCGAGGACAAGGTCGGCGCCGTCGCCGCTCTGCGGGGCCAGGGCCGGGTGGCGATGATCGGAGACGGCATCAACGACGGCCCGGCCCTCGCCGCCGCCGACGTGGGGGTCGCCATGGGGGTCCGGGGCTCGGCGCTGGCCCTGGAGACCGCGGACGTGGCGCTGATGACCGACGATCTCGGGCGTCTCGCCGAGCTGGTCCGCCTGGGTCGCCGGGCGCGGCGGGTGATCCGCCAGAACATCGCGTTGTCGCTCGTGGTGAAGGCCGTCGTGCTGGGGCTGGCCGTGGCCGGCTCGGCCACCCTGTGGGCCGCCGTGTTGGCCGACGTGGGGGCGAGCCTGTTGGTGGTGCTGCACGGCATGACCTTGCTCAGCGGGTCGGAGCGTTAGGCTTCCGCGGTCCACACCCGGCAGGAAGCCATGACCGCCCTCCTCCTCTCCTCGCTGATGGGCTGCGCCTCGGCGCCCGCGGGTCTCCGCGAGACCCCCGACGGCATCGGGCCGCTCGTCGAGATCGACTGGGACGCCACGCCGCTCCCGGAGATCCCCTTCCCCAACGACCTCGCCACCCGCATGGATCCGTCGTCGCCGACGGGCATGCGGCTGAACATCGCCGCCGACGCGCCGACCGCCCTGGAGCGGGAGGCCCGGGCCAAGTTCAACGAGCTCACGGGCTTCGGCATCTACGCACCGATCACCGTCTCCTTCGAGTCGCTGATCGACCTCGAGGACCTGCACGCCCGCCAGTGGGACGACGGCGACTTCAGCGACGACGCGGTCTACGTCATCGACGTCGACCCGGACTCCCCGGCCTACGGCCAGCCGGTCTACCTGGATCTCGGCCACGGGCGCTTCCCGATGGACCTCGACCAGACCGACCGCTACTTCCCCAACGACCCGCGACCGCTGTCCACGGCGCTGTACTTCGAGACCTACGAGGAGGACCTCAACGGCAACGGCCGGCTGGACCCGGGCGAGGACACCGACGACGACGGCGTGCTCGATCACCCCAACGTCTTCCCGGTCGACGGGGACCCGCGCGACGACCTGATGACCTGGTACGAGCGGGAGACGGACACCCTGATCCTGCGGGTCGTCCGCCCGCTGCGCGAGCAGAACACCTACGCCGTGGTGCTCACCGAGCGCATCGTCGACGAGGACGGCGAGCCGATCCGCTCGCCCTGGCCCTACGTCAACCACACCCGGCAGACCGGGGCCCTGAGCCCGCTGGAGGACATCCTGCCGGACCTGGGACTGGCCGTCGACGACGTGGCCTTCGCCTGGACCTTCTCCACCGGGCGCGTCACCGGGGACCTCGTCGACATCCGCCGTGGCTTCGAGGGCGAAGGCCCCTGGCCCTTCCTCGACAGCGACTGGCCGGGCGGTGTCACCGAGGCCCTGGTGATGAACGAGAAGGCCGGCATCGACCCCTACCTGCTGCCCGTCGCCGATCTCGTCGAGGTGCTCACCGACATCGGGCTGTTCGACGGCGACCAGGGCGCGGCGATCGGCGAGGTCTACGGCGACTTCGCCGACAACATCGTCGGCGGCAGCTTCGTCACCCCCAACTTCCTCGTCGACCGCGACGACGACGGCCGCGACACCTCCGACGAGCGCTGGCAGCTCGACCCGGTCGCCGGCACCGTGGTGGTGGGCCCCGAGCGCATCCCCTTCACCTGCGTGCTGCCCCAGGAGCAGAACGGCTTCTATCCGCCCTACGACGTCGCCTTCTTCGGCCACGGCTACGGCTCGAGCCGCTTCGACACCCTCGGCTTCGCCCACGCCTTCACCCGCCTGGGCATGGCCGCCTGCGGCATGGACTTCCCCGGCCACGGCGTGACCATCGACGAGGAGCAGGAGGAGCTCTTGAGGGCCTACCTGGAGCCCCGTGGGTACATCCCGTTCATGGAGCACCTCTTCGACGACCGGGCCCGGGACCTGGACAACGACGGGCGGCCCGACTCCGGCGCCGACCAGTGGATCAGCGACGGCTTCCACACCCGGGACATGGTGCGGCAGGCGGTGGTCGACTGGATGCAGTTCATCCGCACGCTCCAGGCCTGCGGCACCGGCACCATGGACAAGGACGGCGACGGGGTGCTGGCCTGCGACTGGGACGAGGACGGCCAGGCCGACCTCGGCGGGCCCAGTGCCCGCTTCTACGCCGTCGGCGGCAGCCTCGGGGGCATCAACAGCGCCGTGCTGGCCGCCGTGGAGCCCTCGATCACCGCCATCGCCCCCGTGGTCGGCGGCGGCGGCCTGATGGACATCGGTGCCCGCTCGCCACTCAGCGGCGTGGTCGAGGCCGTGCCCGGGGTGCTGATGTCGCCGCTGTTCCTCGGCTACCCCGCCGAAGACGGCAGCGTCGAGATCGTGCAGTACGTGAGCCAGTACATGGACATGGAGCAGGTCCACGTGGGCACGCTCGAGGAGATCCCGGTCGGCGGCAAGGTGACCGTCACCAACCTCACGACCGGCGAGGTCGCCAGCGGGCGCATCCCCGAGGACGGTCGCTTCCGGGTCGGCCTCGCCGCCGACGCCCTGGACGCCGCCGAGAAGCGCGAGCTGGCCGGCATTCCCGAGTCCGGCCCCGAGTATGGCGCGACCTACCTGGTGGCCGACACCGCCGCCCTCGGCGACCTGCTGCGCATCGACATCGTCGACGCCGACGGCCGCCCGGTGGCCTCGATCGACACCTGGCCCGAGGACGTGACGTACGAGGCGATCACGATGCCCGCCGGCAGCGACCTGGTGGCGATCAGCGAGGGCCTGGGCCACAAGCGCGGCAGCCCGTCGCTGCGGCGCATCGTCGCCACGCTCTCGATGGCGACCGAGCCCGGTGACCCGATCGCCTACGGGCCGCACTACCTCCTGGAGCCCTTCGAGGAGCTCTGGGGCGACGAGGGCCCCAACGTGCTGCTGGTCTCCACCCCCGGCGACACGGTGGTGAGCATCAACGCCCAGATGGCCCTGGCCCGCTCCGCCGGCCTCATCGACCCGATCGAATTCGACGATCGCTACGGCTCCACGGTGGACCGCATGCTGATCGAGACCGAGGTGATCCGCGGGCTCGAGCAGCACGGCCCCTGGACCTGCGACGGCAGCCCCTGCCTCTTCGACCCCGACGACCTCGACCAGGGCCTCGACGGGAAGGACGCGCCGAGCTTCGAGCCGATGCGACTGGAGCACGAGACGGACTGGGGCCTGAGCGCCCTCCGCATGCCCTACATCTCGACCAGCGGCTCCCACGGTCCGGGCCTGCCCGACCCCGGCCGCGAGTTCGACATCAACACCTTCTTCATCTACCAGGCGGGCGGCTACTTCTGGTCCGACGGCCAGGAGCTCAGCGACGACCTCTGCCTCGAAGACGCCTCCTGTGACTGGATCCCGCAGACGGGAGGTGGCCGATGAGCCTGCTCCTCTGCACGGCCCTGCTCCCCGCCCTCGCCCAGGACCCGGCCGAAGGCGGCCTGCCCGAGGGCGAATTCTACGGCCACGACCAGCTCTGGGCGACCCGCACCAGCGACTTCGCCGTCGACGCCGAAGGCGCCTCCGGCGGCCAGGACCTGGGCCTGGCCCACCGGCTCCGGCTCGGCCTGCGCTACCCGATCAAGGGCTGGGAGCTGGACACCGAGTGGGACCTGCTCGCCGGCCAGCTCGCCGGCGACACCTGGGACATCGACGGCGACCTCGACGAGCGCCACCGGGAGCAGCTCTCGGCCTGGACCACGGCCGGACACTACGCCCGCAAGGCCTCGATCCGCGGGCAGCCCTGGGGGGTCGACACCCAGCTCGGTCTCCAGACCAGCCACTGGGGCCTCGGCATGGTGGCGAACGACGGCGATCACCCGGTGGTCTTCGGCCGCACCGACTTCGGCGACCGGGTCCTCCGTGCCCGGGCCACGGCGGCCCCCTTCCACGCCGTGGTTCCCCTCTACTTCACCGTCGCCGCCGATCGCGTCGTCGCCGACGACGTGGCCCGCTGGTCCCGCGACCAGGCGGCCTGGCAGGGCATCTTCTCGGTGCTCTGGCGCCGCGAGGCCACCGTCGGCGTCTACATCGTGCGCCGCCGCCAGGCGGAGAAGACCGACGATCGACTCACCAAGGCCTGGGTCTTCGACGTCTACGGCGACGGGAACCTGGACGTGGGCACCTGGGACCTGCGCCTGGCCGGCGAGGCCGCGGGGATCCTCGGCAGCACGACCCGGACCCTGGCCTATGGCGACACCGACCCGATGCGCATCGCCTCGGCCGGCGCCACGGGACTGGCTCAGCTCACGGGACCGAAGGAGCAGACCCGGCTCACGCTGCGGGCCGGCTGGGCCTCGGTGGACCGCAACGCCGACGACGACCAGCTCAACGACTTCACCTTCGACCGGGACTTCGACGTCGGCATGGTGCTCTTCGACCAGGTCACCGGCGCGATCGAAGCCGCAGCCTCGGACCAGCTCACCGACCCGAGCAACGTGGGCAAGGCCCCGGACGGCATCGACGGGCTCACCACCGAAGGCGCCTTCCGGCGCGGCACCTTCCTCCAGCCCTCGGTGTCCTGGAGGCCGGTCGACTGGTTCGAGGTGCGCGGTGGCGTGACCCTGGCATGGACCCCGGTGGGCTGGCAGCAGCCCTTCTACACGGCCCGGGCCGGCGGGGTGCCGACCGACCACCACGGCCAGACCGCCGATGCCGGGCTGCTGGGCACCGAGCTCGACGTGGCCGTCCAGCTCTGGGGGGCCCCCCGGAGCTTCCAGGGCCAGCCGGTGCGGCTGAGCGGCGGCGTGCAGGGTGCCACCCTCTTCCTGGGCCCGGCGCTGGCCGGAGCCGGACCGGACCGGGTGGACCACGGCATGGCCTGGGCACGACTGGACTTCTGACGTGAGGGTCGCCCGGCGTCTCGTCCTGGCTCTCCTGGTCGCCTCGCTGCTGCTGCTGGGCCTCGAGGCAGCGCTGCGGATCACCGGGCTGGCACCTCTCGAGGCGCCCAACTCCCCCCTCGTCTTCCAGAACCGCCACCCCGATCCGGCTCCGGCCGGCCCACCCAGGTTGCTGGAGCTCGGCGCCAACCCACCCGTGCCGATGCTCCAGGTCCCCGTGGGACGCCGCATCGTCTTCCTCGGTGGGTCGGCGACCGCCGGCGAGGGCTACACCCGCTACGCCGCCTTCCCGGGCCAGGTCGAGCGCAACCTCTGGGCCCTGGCCCCCGACCAGGCCACCGAGGTCGTCAACCTCGGGGCGGGGGGCAACTCCTCCTACGGGGTCATGAGCGACGTCGCGCAGGTCATCGCGAAGACCCCGGTCGACCTGCTGGTGGTCTACTCCGGCAACAACGAGTTCCTGGAGCTGCGGGCCCGCAAGCAGTCGACCCCGGGCTACGACTCCCGCGCCGAGCTGCTGCGCCGGGAGCTGTCCAAGGTCCACCTCTACCGCCTGCTCCGCAGCTTCTTCGCGCGCCCGGGGCTGGACCCGGACGACCGGTCCTGGATGAGCGTGACGAAGCTCTCCGCGCTGGCCGACGCCAAGGACCACCGCCTGGCGACCCACATCTACCGGGAGAACCTCACGCAGATGGCCCGCGTGGCGAGAGCGGCCGAGGTCCCCCTGCTGCTGGTCACGGTGCCCGGCAACCTGCGCGGGTACCACGACCCCCAGGCCGTGCTCGGAGCCCAGGCACAGCAGGCCGCCGAGACCCTCTGGGAGGTGTCGTGGCGAAGGGACCCCTCCCTGGACGAGGTCATCCGCCAGACCGAGCCGCTGCTGTGGTCGGAGCGGGGCCAGTACGAGATGGGGCGCAGCATGCTCGCCGCCGGCCGCTTCGCCGCCGCCCGCGAGCACTTCCTGGCAGCCGAGGAGCTCGCGACCCGGCCCGTGCGCTCCACGCGGGCGATGAGGCAGGCACTGCTGGAGGTCGCCGAGGCCGAAGGCGTGGTCGCCTGCGATGCCGCGGCCGCCCTCTCTGCACACTCCGAGCACCGCCTGCCCGGCGAGGACCTGTTCTTCGATCACTGCCACCCCAATGCGCTCGGCCACCAGCGCCTCGGTCGCGCCCTCACCGACTGCATCCTCGAGCAGGGGCTCCTCGGCGCACCGAGCGCGGGCGCTCTGGCGCCACGAGCCCTTGCGGCGCCGACCGCCTGGCGACTCGATCACACCACCGCTCGCAGAGGCCACGTCGACGAAGACGTCCTCGCCGCTGGCGGCGATCCAGCCCTCGTCTCCACCGTGCGCGGTCACCACGCCGTCCTGGAGGGGGACTACCCGGCCGCCACCCGCCACTACCGGGAGGCCCTGGCGCTGGGGGCCCCCGAAGCCGCCACCCTGGCCAACCTCGGGCTCACCTGGCACCACCGCGGCGACCTCTACGAGGCCCGGCACCTGCTGGGGGAGGCCGTGGAGGCCCAGCCCGACGACCTGGAGCTCGCCCAGCGCCACCGCGTCCTGGGGGGACGGCAGCCCACCTCACCGGAGCGCCGCCCTCAGTAGGAGAAGGGCCAGGCCTGGAAGTAGCGCTTCACCCGCAGCCACACGCCCAAGAGCCCCAGGGGCTCGAAGACCAGCAGGGCGCAGACCACGATGGCGGTCACCACGGTGGCCTGCTGGGCCGACGAGAGCGCGTCGAGCCCCGGGATGGTGCGCCCGATCTCCTGGGAGAGCGGCGTGAGCAGGACCACCAGGACCGCCCCCCAGACCGCGCCAAAGGTCGTGCCCAGTCCGCCCAGCACGATCATCGCGATGTAGATCACCGAGAGCTGGAGGTCGAAGGGCGGCTCCACGGTGATGTACTGCTGCTGCCAGGCGAACATCGCGCCGGCCACACCGGCGAGGAAGCTCGACACCCCGAAGGCCGTGATCTTGGCCCGGGCCGGCGAGATGCCGAGGGCCGCCGCGGCCAGGTCCGAGTCGCGCACCGCCATCATCGCCCGGCCGGTGTTGGACCGCTGGAGGTTGCGGCAGAGCCAGGCCACGCCCACCGTGATCGGGAGGTAGAGCAGGTAGAGCTTGCGCTCGAAGGTCAGCGCCAGCGGACCGAGGTGCCAGGTCCGCATGAAGTCCGACCCGTCGGCCCCGAACCCCAGGTGCAGCGGCACGGCGATGCCCGAGACCCCGTGGGTCCAGGTGCCCAGGGACAGGAGCGTGTGCTGCACGAGGAAGAGCAGGCCCAGGGTGACGATGGCCAGGTACAGCCCCTTGAGCCGCAGGGCGAACGGCCCCACGGCGAGACCGACGGCGGCGGAGAGCACCCCTGCCAGGGGCAGGCCGAGCCAGAAAGGCAGGTGCCAGAGCTCGCCGGCGACCGCGACCGCGTAGGCCCCGACCGCCAGGAAGGCGGCGTGGCCGAGGCTGATCTGGCCGGCGAAGCCGGTGAGCACCATCAGCGCCACCGAGCCGACGATGGCCACCAGGGCCTGGTTGGCGACGGACAGCCAGCGGGCCGAAGCGACCAGGGGCAGGGCCAGCAGGGCGACGGCGGCCACGAGCCAGCCCACCCGGTGCCAGAAGTCCGGGTAGAGACGCATGTCCTGGGCATAGGAGGTGACCAGCGGGCGGACGGGCATGGGTCTAGAGCCGCTCCACGTCGGCCCGACCGAACAGCCCCTGGGGCCGCACGACGAGGAAGAGGATCATCACCACGTAGGGGAAGACCGCGTGGAAGTTGTGGCCGAAGTCACCCAGGTAGGGGTTCACGTAGCCCTGGGCCAGGACCTCCAGGAGCCCCAGGATCACCCCGGCGATGACCGGCCCGGCCACCGAGTCGAGTCCCCCGACGATCACCGCCGGGAAGGCCCGCAGGGCCACGAAGCCCAGGTTGGAGTCGAGCTGGCGGGGGAACATGGCGAGGAACACCCCCGCCAGGGCCGCCAGGGCTCCAGCCACGAACCAGGTCGTGCCGAAGACCCTTCCCACGGGGATGCCCAGGGCCAGCGAGACCTCCTGGTCACAGCTCGTGGCCCGCATCGCGACGCCCAGGCGGGACCTCCGGGTCGCCAGGTAGAAGACCCCGAGCGCCAGGGCGCTGGCGATGACCGCGCCGATGTTGTTCCACAGCACGCGAGCGCCGAGCACCTCGAGGGTGGCGGTGGTGTCCCAGGGGGTGGGCACCCCGCGAGGCTCGGTCCCCCAGATCACCACCGCGGCCGCCCGGAGCACCGCGCCGAGGAAGATGGTGAGGATGATCATCACGAAGACCGGCCGGCCCACCAGGGGCCTGAGCAGCGTGCGCTCCAGCGCCGCGCCGAGTAGTCCCGTGAGCAGCATCGCCCCGACCAGCGACACGCTCCAGGGAAGCCCGAGGCCCGTCAGGGTGATGAAGCCGAAGGCCCCGAGGGTGAGCAGCTCCCCCTGGGCGAAATTGAAGACCTCGCTCGCCCGGTAGATCACCACGAAGCCCAGCGCGATCAGGGCGTAGACCGCACCGAGGGCCAGGCCGGAGCTGGTGAGCTGGAGGAAGGTGTCCACGGAGACACCGTTCTACTGCGCCGGGCGCCCGGCGGCCCCCCCGTGGCCCGGATCGGCCCGCTCCGCCAGCGCCGCCCACCCCTCGCCGTCCTCGGCTCCTACACGGACCGGCACGTGGCGGGCACGGTCGCACGCGAAGGGCTCTGGACCGGCAGCACGAGCCTCCTGCTTCGGCTGCCCGAGGGAGGGTACTGCGACTCGAGCGCTGGGAACGGGGCCGATGACCTCCGGCCCGAGGTGCTCATCCGGTCGGTGAGCCCGCTCCAGCACGACGGGAGGATCCACGTGGTCGTGGTGCAGGTCCTGTCCGCTGCACAGGGTGCCTCGGAGGAGCGGACCGCCAGCGCGCCCGGCGCGCCTACATCGTCTCCTGGGTCGTGCAGCCATAGGTCGTGCCCGGGCTCACGTACCCGCTGAAGGTGCCGCCGTCGCGAATGCGCACGCGGATCCAGCCGGCCCCACCGCCGCCGCCACCGGACTCGGTGGCGCCGCCGCCACCGCCCGGCGATCCGGTCATGCCGGCGCTGCCGCCGGTGGTGCCGGAGGGGGACCAGGACAGGTTGCCGTGTCCGCCCCGCCCGCCCTCGGCGAGCAGGCTGCCGCTGACGTCCACGGTGGCCCCTTCGATCAGCAGACCCCCACCGGAGCCGCCGCCACCGCCCCCGCCATAGGCATCGCCGCCACGGCCCCCGCTCACCGTCACGGTGCCCGTCACCGACAGCGTCGCGTCCACGCTGAGCTGGACCGCACCGCCGCCGGCACCACCGCCGCCACCGGCACCGCTGGGGTTGTTGTCGGTGTCCGACACGCCCCCGGCGCCCCCGGAGCCGGCGTGCAGCGGCGTCAGGCTGCCGTCCCCGCTGATGCCCCCGCCGTCGCCACCCCAGCCACCGTCGCCGCCGCCGTAGCCGCCGGCCCCACCCGCCGTGGAGGTGCCGGCCGAGCCGGCCACGCTGGGCCGGTCGCCCATGCCGCCGCCGCCGCCGTAGCACATGCCGCCCCCGCCGCCGCCGTTGCCGTAGTGGATGCCGGGGTTGGCCACGGTCCCCGGGGCGTCGCCGACGCCGTCGGTCGCGCCGGTGTAGTTGTTGTCTGAGCCGGTGCCCCCGTCGCCGGATCCGGTCGTGCCATTGCCCCCGGTCGAGTTGCCGGAGGTGGTGTAGGCGTCGACGCCGTCGCCACCGGAGGCGGCGAGGGTGCCGCTGATGTCCACGTCCTCGGTGGACAGGATCACCAGGGGGTTGCTGCCCTGGACGGTCAGCGTCGTGCCCGAGGGCACCGTGAGCCCCGCGACCACGAACACGCCCGCGCTGCCCCCACCGTCCTGGGTCTCGACGTCGAACCAGATGCCATCGACGGAGCCGGTCCCCGCCGACCGGATGCCGGTGATCTCCCCGGTGTCGGTGTCCAGGGTGGCATCCCCGGTCAAGGTGGCGCCCGCGTCGGCCTCCGCCATCAGGGTGACGTCGACGTTGGACACGTCGATGTCCACGCAGCTGTCGATGTCGGAGTCGAGGTTGTCGACGTCACCGTCGCAGTCGGCGTCGAGGCCGTTGCACACCGCCGGCGCGCCCGCGTTGACCGGGGTGTCGGTGGCGGCGCCGGCGCCGGTGTGGGGCACGGCGGGGGGGGGCTGGTCGCAGGAGACGATCTCGTAGTCCAGGTCGCCGTAGCCGTCGCCGTCACGGTCGATCCAGAAGGTCTGCACGTCGATGGCCGACCAGTTCTCGTCGATGTGGCCGTTGCAGTTGTTGTCGGCGCCGTCGCAGACCTCCTGGGCCCGCGGGTTGGTGGTCGCGGTGGTGTCGTCGCAGTCCCCGGCACGGCGGAGGTAGCCGCTCGGCTTCTCGCAGCGCTCCACGGCACCGGCGACATCCCCCCAGCCGTCGAGGTCGGCGTCGGGGAACCAGGTCCGCAGGCAGTCCGGGTAGGGGCCCTTGGGGGCGGGCTCCTGCGCCGACGTCTCGACCTCGGGGGCACAGCCGGTCCAGAGAAGGAAGAGGGCACTGGAGACCATCGGTGTGCTCCCGAGCGGGCACCGCGTCCCGTGGTGACGCGGTCGGATGGAGATGTGAGGAGGAGGACTGCCCGACAACGATACCCGAGCGCAGGCCCGCGCCCTACCCCCCGTAGATCTCCTCCACCAGCCGGCCCCAGATCTCCCCCACCGCCCGCCGACGCACCTTCTGGGTCGCCGTGAGCTCTCCGTTGTCCTGGTGAAGCTCGCGGGGGAAGAGCCGGAAGGCGCGGACCTGCTCCACCCGGGCCAGCCGCTCGTTGGCGCTGGCGATCTCGCCCTCCACCAGCGCTCGGACCGGCTCCCGGCTGGTGAGGTCCTCGAAGCTCGTGGCCCCCAGCCCCTGGCGGGCCGCCCAGTCCATGGTGGCGTCGGCGTCGACCTGGATCAGGGCCCCCACGAAGCGCCGCCCGTCACCCAGCGCCACGGCCTCCTTGATGTAGGGGCTGGTCTTGAGCACGTTCTCGATGCGCTCGGGGCTGAGGTTCTTGCCGCCGGCGGTGACGAGGATCTCCTTCTTGCGGCCGGTGATGCTCAGGTAGCCGTCGTCGTCCAGGGTGCCGATGTCGCCGGTGAGCAGCCAGCCGTCGACGACGGTGCGGGCGGTGGCCTCGGCGTCGTGCAGGTAGCCGACGAAGACCGTGTCACCGCCGAGCAGGACCTCGCCGTCGTCGGCGATGCGGCAGGGGGTGCAGGGGATGGCTGGCCCCACGGTGCCCACCCGGACGTCGCCGGGGGGGTTGATGTGGGAGACGCCGCCGCACTCGGTCTGGCCATAGCCCTCGAGGATCGGCACCCCGGCCCGGGTGAACCAGGTGAGCAGCTCCGGGGCGATCGGCGCCGCGCCGGAGATCGGCAGCCTGCAGCGCAAGAGCCCCAGGCGCTCGCGCAGCGGACGAAAGACCAGCAGGTCCGCCAGCCAGCCCTGCCAGCCGCCGTCCACTCCGACCCGCTCCGCCCAGGCGAAGAGCGACCGCTTGAGCCAGGTCGCGTCGCGCATCTTCAGGGTCACCGAGGCGTGCAGCTTCTCCCAGATGCGCGGAACGCCGAGGAAGACGGTCGGCTGGACCTCCCGCAGATCGGTGCGCACCGTCTCGATCGACTCGCCGAAGTGCACCACGCAGCCCACATGGAGCGGCAGGTAGAGGCTGAAGATCTTCTCCGCCACGTGGCACATGGGCAGGTAGCTGAGCACCTGGTCCTCGGGGCCCAGGCCCAGCATCGGCGCCATGACCTCGGCGGAGACGAGAGCGTTGCGTGGGGAGAGCAGCGCCCCCTTGGGGGTCCCGGTGGTGCCGGAGGTGTAGACCACCATCGCCGCGGCGGCGGGGTCCAGCGCCTCCAGCCGCTCGGTCCACCAGCGCTGTGGCGGCGCCTCCCCGAGGAAGTCCTGCCAGGAGACGAGGCGCGGGTCGTCGTAGTGCCGGGTCCCCCGCGGGTCGAAGGCCACGATCGTGCGCAGCCCCGGCAGCTCGGCCTCTCCCTCGACGATCTTGTCGACCTGCTCCTGGTCCTCGGCGAAGAGCAGGCCGGCGCCGCAGTGCTCCAGCAGCCAGGCCACCTCGGTGTCGGGGTTGGTCTGGTAGATGCCGACGCTGCGGGCGCCGCAGGCCTGGATGGCCAGGTCGGCGATCAGCCACTCGGGGCGGTTGTCGCTGAGCACGCAGGCGTGGTCGCCGGGCCGCAGCCCCCACCGCCACAGGGCCCAGGCGGTGCGCGCCACCCGATCGCGGTACTGCCTCCAGGTGAGCTGCGACCACAGCCCCCGGTCCTTGTCGCGCAGCGCGACGCGGTCCGGGTGGGCCGTCGCCAGCGCCTCCAGGCGACCGGGAAAGGTGCCGCTCACGCCCCCGCCCCCACGTAGGCCGAGAGCACGGCCGGGTCCTGGCGGACCTCCTCGGGCGTGCCCTGGGCGATCATGGCGCCGAAGTCGAGCACGGCCACGGAATCGGCGAGGTCCATCACGAAGCGCAGGTCGTGCTCGATCAGCACCGCCGTCAGACCCAGCTCCTCCTTGAGATCGAGGATGAAGCGGGCCATGTCCTCGGTCTCTTCCTGGTTCAGGCCGGCGGCGGGCTCGTCGAGCAGCAAGAGCCTCGGCTCCATGCACAGGGCCCGGCCCAGCTCCACGCGCTTGAGCAGGCCATAGGGCAGCACACCCACGTAGCTCTTGCGCACCCGCTCCAGGTCGAGCACGTCGATGACCTCCTCGGCCGCGGCCCGGTGGCGAACCTCCTCGGCCCGGGCGGCCCGGTTCCAGACCAGGTCCTGCCACCACTGGGAGCGGTAGCGGGCGTGGCGCCCGATGAGCAGGTTCTCCAGCACCGTCATGTGGGGGTAGAGGGTGGGGTGCTGGAACATGCGGGCGACACCCATCGGGGCGATCTGCCAGGACGGCCGACCGACCAGCTCCTCACCGGCCAGGGTGATGCTGCCCTCCTGGGGCCGCACCACGCCGGAGACACAGTTGAAGAGGCTCGTCTTGCCGGCGCCGTTGGGACCGATCAGGGCCACCAGGGAGCCCTCGGCGACCTCCAGGGACACCCCCTTGAGCGCCCTCACCCCGGAGAAGGAGAGCCTCACGTCGCGACAGGACAGCAGCACGCTCACGACAGCCACCGCTTGCGGCGCCGGTAGCGCTTCACCGTCCGGTAGCTGCCCTCGCTCGCGCCGGCGCCCAGGTAGAACTCCCGCACGTCCTGGTCCTCCCGCAGCTCCGCGGCGGGTCCCTCGAGCACGATGCGACCGTTCTCCATCAGGTAGGCGTGGTCGGCCAGGTCCAGGGCGACGGCGGCGTTCTGCTCCACGAGCAGCACGCTCACCCCGCTGGCGTGGATCTCCCGGATCAGCTCGGCGATCTGGGTGACGATCTTCGGCGCCAGGCCCAGGCTGGGCTCGTCCATCAACAGCAGCCTGGGGCGCGACATCAGCGCCCGGGCGATGGCCAGCATCTGCTGCTCACCGCCGGAGAGGTAGCCAGCCGGCTGCCGGCGCCGGTCGGCGAGGACCTCGAAGCGGTCGTAGGCCCGCTCCAGCTCCTCGGCGAGCAGGCTCCGGGGGAGCGCCCAGGCACCGGCCCGCAGGTTCTCCTCGACCGTGAGGTCCGCCAGCATGCGGCGGCCCTCCATCACCTGGGCCACGCCCCGGGCGACGATGGCCTGGGGCGAGAGCCGGGACAGGTCCTCGCTGCCGAGCCGCACCTGCCCCTTGGTGAGGGTGCCCTCGTGCAGGTCCAGCAGGCCCGTGATGGCCCGCAGGGTGGTGGTCTTGCCGGCGCCGTTCGGCCCCAGCAGCGCGACCACCCCTCCCTCGGGCACCACGAGGCTGACCCCGCGGAGCACCAGCACGACGCCGTGGTACACGACCTCGACGTCGCTCAGACGCAGCAGGGGCTCACTCAGCGGTGAGTCACTCGGCGGCAGCCGGGGCGGTCTCGGCCTCGGCCGGCGCGGCCTCGGGCGGCGCCGGGTCGGCGTAGTCCGACACCACGGTCCAGGAGCCGTTCTCGAAGTCCGGCTTGAGGATCCGGGTGCGGGTCCCGGTCACATAGGGCACCGACGACATGTCGACCGGCTGCACGAGACCGCCGGCGTCGAAGCCCTTCACGCCGTTGAGCGCGGCCTTGTAGCCAGCCCGGGTGACGTCGTTGGACTCGATGGAGCGCCTCAGGGCGTGGAACTGGACCAGGCCCTGGACGTAGGACATCAAGACATAGGTGTTCTTCGGACCCAGCGCCGCACCGTGGGTGTCGTAGGCGGCGGTGAAGGCGTCCATGCCGGGCACGGCCTCGCCCCAGTAGGGCAGGCCCTGGACCCAGTAGAAGTTGGTGAAGACCACCGGAGGGATGACCTCCGGGTTGAAGAAGCTGTCGATCCAGGCCGGGGTGTTGCCCACCCAGACCGGCATGTACTGGAGCTGGGCCGCGGTGCCGACGATCGGGCCCGTGGCGCTGGGCAGGGTGGTCATCAGGACGTGGGTGGCGCCGGCGTCCTTCAGCGCGGTGACCACCGCAGCGAAGTCCTTCTGACCGGGGGCCACGGTCTGCTCGGAGACCACGGTCACGCCGTGGGCCGTGGCGGCCTGCTGCCAGCCCTCGAGGCCGTCACCGCCGTAGTCGTCCTGCTGGTAGACGATGCCGGCCTTGACGTTCTCGGCGCCTCCGGCCTGCTCGACCACCCAGTCCATCGCCCGCTGGGCCTCGATGGCGTAGGAGGGGCCAGCCGGCGGCGTGAAGGCGAACTCGGCCATCTTGCTCGACAGCGAGGCCGGGAAGGCGATGATGCCGTCGCGCTCCAGCATCGGCCGCAGCGGCAGGGTGTTCGGCGTGCCGAAGCTGGTGCCGAAGAACAGGACCTGGTCCTTGATCTCGTTGAAGGCCTGGACGGCGTTCTGCGGGTTGTAGCCGTGGTCGCGCTCGACGAGCTCGACGGTCCAGCCCTCGGGGAGGATACCCGAGCCGCCCGCGTTGACCTGGGCCGCCAGCACCCGCTTGCCGAGGGCGTAGGGCTTGCCGATGGCCGCCGCGGGCCCCGACTCGTCGTTCAGGGTGCCGATGCGCACGACCTTGGCGGTCGTGTCGACGCCGACGTCGGCCTGCAGGCCCTGGGGCTGGGGGGGCTCCGTGGTGCCGGAGGTGGAGGGTCCGCCGTCGCAGGCCGACAGGCCGAGGGCGACAGCACAGGACAACAAGAGAGAACGCAACATGCACACCTCCGGGGATCGAGGAGGAAGGGTCGATCCCACCTGGGGGCCCGATCCATAAGGCGTCCTCGGCCACTGGCCAGCCCCCCGCGATAGCATCGGGGGGCTGGCCGACTCTCCTCGAGGCAGACCTTGATCCCGTGCGCCATCCTGGGCACCGCCCACGCCCTGCCGGGGCGGTGCGTCCACTCCTCCGAGCTGCTGGCGAGAGCCTTCCCCGATCGCGACGTGGATCAGCTCCAGGCCCGCATCGGCATCGACACCCGCTACTGGGTGGAGCCCGGGACCACCACCGCCAGCATCGGCGCCGAGGTCCTGGGTCGCGCCCTGGAGGACGCCGGCCTCGACGCCACGGAGCTCGCCCGCATCATCCTGGTGGTGAGCAGCGGCGGTGACTGCCTGGTCCCAGCCACCGCCAACGGCGTGGCCCACGCCCTGGGCCTGGACAACACCTGCGACTGCTTCGATCTCAACAACGCCTGCACGGGCTTCGTCTCCGCGCTGGACGTGGCCTCCCGCTGCGTCGCCACCGGCCTGGGACCGATCGGTGTGGTCGCGGTGGAGACCCTGTCGCGGTGCATCGACCCTTCTCATCCGCGGGCCTGGGTCGTGCTCGGCGACGCGGCCGGCGCGGCGATCGTCGGCGCCGGAGATCCCGGGGCGGGCGTGCTCTCCTCCCACTTCTCGAACCGCGGCGCCTGGCAGGACGCCGTCTACGGTCCCCACCCCGGCTACCCCGCCCTGCCAGACGGCACGCCCACGGACCCCTGGATCGACTTCCATCGCTCCTACGAGGAGATCGGGGGCCTGGCCCTCGATCAGCTCCGGGAGACCGTCGGAGCGCTGCTGGAGAGGTCGGGCCTGTCCCGGGACCAGGTGGACTGGATCGTGCCCCACCAGCCCAACGGCGGCATGCTCGACACTGTGCTGGCCGAGCTGGACATCGACGAGAGCCGGACGGTGCGCGTGGTGCACGAGATCGGCAGCGTCGGCGCCGCCTCGGTGGCGGTGGGCCTGGACCGCCTGCTCCGGGACAAGCAGCCGCGCGACGGCGACACCTTGATGATGGTCGCCATGGGCGGCGGCATCTCCCACGGGGGACTCCTGCTACGCCTCGGAGCGTCCCGATGAACCAGGCCGCGGCGCCGAACCGCTCCACGCGGATGTGGCTCGGCTACTGGAACACCATGCGCCGCTACCACCGCTACACGGTGCGCGGCTTCGAGCACCTGGAGCGCGAGGGGCCGGTGCTGATCGTCGGCTACCACGGTCGCCCCATCGCCCACGACCTCTGCATGCTCCAGTGCGTGATGTGGGAGCGCCTGGGGTACCTCGGCCACCCGATCTTCCACGCCGGCTTCGAGGAGATCCGCCTGAAGCGCGTGCTCGACGACCTCGGCTTCCTCACCGCGGACGGCCCGGAGCTGGAGGCCGCCCTGGCGCGAGGGGAGCACGTGCTCGTCACCCCCGGCGGCACGCGAGAGGGCTGCCGCACCAGCCTGCACCGCCACCGGGTCCACTGGGGACGGCGGACCGGGTACCTGCGGCTGGCCCTCAAGTACGGCCTGCCGGTGGTTCCCGTGGGCAGCATTCGGCGTGGACCACACCTATGTCAGCCTCCTCGACGGGGACCGGGCCTCCAGGCGACTGGGGGTCCGCGGCGGCATCCCCGTCTGGGTCGGCGTCGGCCCGCTGGGGCTCTGGCCCCTGTCCCCGCCCTTCCCCGTGCGCTTCCGCCAGGTCATCGGCGCCCCCATCGAGCTGCCGCCGACCGATCCCGAGGACCGCGACGCCCTGCTGGCGCTGCACACCGGCGTGACCGCCCGGGTCCAGAGCCTCATCGACGAGGCGCGCCATGCCTGAGCGCAAGTGGGCCCTGATCCTCGGTGCTTCGGCCGGTACCGGCGCCGCCGTGGCCGGTGCCCTGGCCCGGGATCCGGGGCTCGACGTCTTCGGCGTGCACCGGGGCAACCACCCGGACAGCGCGATCGCCGTGGCCGAGGCGGTGGAGTCCGCTGGGCGCCGCGTGCACTGCCGCCTGGCCGAGGCCGGCACCGCGGAGGGCGCCCAGGCCGGCGCCGCGGAGGTCCGTCAGATCGCCGGGCGGCGCGCCGTGAGCTTCGTGGTCCACTCGCTGGCCAACGCCTCGGTGGGCACCCTGGTGACCGGCGATCGCTGGCTCCACCCCCGCCAGTTCCAGAAGACCTTCGACAGCATGGCCCACAGCTTCGTGTGGTGGGTGCAGGAGCTGCTGCGCGTCGAGGCCCTGGCGCCGGGGGCCCGCATCCTGGGGTTGTCCAACCCGATGGTGGACAACATCCTGGGCCCCACGTCGCTGATCGCCGCCTCCAAGGCCGCGCTGGAGGTCTACACCCGTCACCTGGCCAAGGAGCTGGGGCCCCAGGGCTACCGGGTGAACCTGCTGAAGTTCGGCAGCGTGGTCACCGACGCCGCCCGCGCCACCTTCGGCGACGAGACCCTGGAGCGCCACCAGGCCCTGCTGCGGCGGGCGATCCCCGCCGGGCGGACCTGCGGGATCGACGAGGTCGCCCGCCTGGTGTCGGTGCTGGCCGGTCCGAGCGCCGGCTGGTTCAATGGTGCGACCATCGACTTCACCGGGGCGGAGGTCCAGAGCCTCTTCGACGCCCTGGTCTACCCCGACAGGAGCTGAGCATGGCCCAAGTGACCGAGATCCTGAGCGACGAGGCGCTGGAGAACCTCCGGGCCGCCTGGGTCGAAGCCGGCGGCGACGAGGTGATCCTCGCCGGTGCCGACAAGAGCCTCGTCGGTGCCTACGCCCCCTCGGAGCCCTTCGTGAGCTGGATCTCCGACCACTTCTACCGGGACGGCGTGATGTCCGGCAAGGAGCGGGAGCGGGTGTTGATCTCGATCCTCTCCCAGGGCTCGGCGCTGACGCTGTCCATCCACCTCTACTGGGGCCTGATGGAGGGGCTGAGCGTGACCGAGGTCGCCGAGGTGCTCCTGATGACCTCGGCCTACAGGGGCATCCCGCTGTTCACGACCTCGATCCGGGTGCTCACGGCGGTGCTGGAGGTCCTCGCCGACCTGGAGTCCCAGGGCGGAGTGTCGCCGGGGCCGATCCTGGGGACGTTGATCCAGAAGTACGGCTAGGAAGCCCGGAAGCTGAGGCAGTAGAAGAACCGGCTGAGCTGCTCCGGTCGCACGTCGGTGGCACCGGGCGGGACGTGCTCGACCGGGCAGTGCGGGTCGTCGTCGTAGAAGGTCACCGCGCGAAAGAGCAGGCGGTGGTGGAGCCGGTGGGGGCCCTGGCGATCGAGCTGCTCGTCGACCACGACGATCGGGGAGGCGGCCACCGCGACCCGGGCCAGCTCCGCCAGCGCCAACGCCGGGTCCCGGAAGGCGCCGATGCCACCTACGTGGAAGACGCGGTCGAAGGTGTGATCCTCGAAGGGCAGCGCGTGGGCGTCGGCCATCACCAGCCGGGTCTTCCGGTCGCCGCCGCGCTCCAGCAGCCGCACGCACCGGCCGAGCATGCCCTCGCTGAGGTCCAGTCCCCAGACCTCCGCGTCCGGGTGGCGCTCCAGGCCGGCCCAGACCCGGCCCAGGTTGGCGCCGCCGCCCACCCCGACCTCCAGGACCCGCACGGGGCGGTCCGCTGGGGACGCGATCTCACCGAGGCACAGCCGGGCGATCAGGCCGTCCCGCAGCGACCCCTCGGTGATGCCGAGGGAGCTGCGGCGTCCGTACTGGAACAGGGGCAGGGTGTAGCGGACCGCCGGATCGTGCAGGCCCGGCAGCGCGTCGTAGATGCGGCGCATCCGTCGGTCCGGGCCGACCACCTCTCCTTCCTCGAACAGGCGGGCCAGGCCGCGGCGAACCGGCCAGGTCCGCCCGCAGGCACAGGCGAGGCCGCCTTCCTGGAGCCGACCATCGCCCTCCCACACCAGGGACCCGCGACAGGCAGGGCACCGGAGCAGCGCCAGGTCCTGGCGGCCGAGGTTCAAGAGGACAGGGCGGTCCGGGCCCGGTGGGCGAAGGCGGTCGCCCCGAGTCGGTCCAGGCGGCCCGCCGCCCGCTCGAGGTGCTCCCGGCGCTCGGGGTTCGACACGGCGAGGTGACGCCCCCACTCCAGGTGCGCCAGGGCCACCTCCAGCGGCATGTCGATCGACTCTGCCAGGTCCAGAGCCTTCTTCCAGCCCTTGGTCGCCGCCGGCTTCCGGCCCCGCAGCCAGCTCCAGGTCCCTTCGAGCAGGAGCGCCGACGGGCGGGCGAAGACGAAGAACATGGCGATGAACTTGACGTTCTTCAGCGCCCTCCTGGCGGAGGCCTCGAGACCCTCGCGGTCGGCATCCGTCAGGCCGTCCGGGTCTTCCCACAGGCTGAGGTAGACGCGCAGCACCTCGGTGAGGGCCTGGAACATGTAGTAGGGGTAGGGCTGAGAGGTGCTCATCAGGGCGAGCGAGCGGTCCGCGCTCTGCAGCGCCTGACGCCGATCACCGGCCGCGAGGCTGGCCATGGCGTGGATGGCATGGGCCCAGAGCACCTCCAGGTCGACGGTGCTCTCCTCGGCGCGGACCATCTCCGGCGCGAGGGTGGCCAGCGCCTCCTCCGGACGCCCCTGCCAGGTCTGGTTGTAGGCCACGCTGAACCGGCCCCAGGACACGGTCTGGCTCGCGTCGCGCCCTTCGGCGGCCAGGGTGACCTCCCGCCAGCGCTGCTCGGCCTCGGCGAAGCGGCCCTGGTACTGGATCGCCTTGCCCTGGACGCTGACGCACTCCTCCCACAGGCGGCGCTCGCCCAGCTCCTCGGCGAGGGTGACGCCACGTGCGAGGTGCTCTTCGGCCGTCACCCAGTCGCCGGCGCACAGCGCTCGCACGGCGACCCGGGAGAGCGTGTAGGCCGAGGTCGCGTTCTCGCCGATCTGGTCGGCGGCGTCCAGGGCCCGGCGACCCCACCGATCGCCGACCCGCCGCAGCAGGAAGGCGTCCATCACGCAGGCCATCATCGCGAAGCCGCGGGCGAACTCCGGCCCCGGCTCGAGTCGCTCGGCGAGGTTGATGGTCCGGAAGCCAGCGACGAGGCCGCGGATGGCGTCGTTCTGGTAGAAGTAGATCTCCAGGAGCCGCTCGTGGAGGTGGGCCACCTGGACCAGGGGCTCCGCCTCCTCCTCGCGCTTCACCCGGAACGGTGTGAGCCAGATCCCCTGGAGCATCCGCACCAGGGCGCCTCCCCAGAAGGCCAGGACCGCGCCGACCTGGTTCCTGGGGAAGGGGTGGCCGAAGTGGCGGAGCGCACGGTGGGCGGCGGAGAGCGCCTCTTCCAGCCGACCCTCGGCGAACCAGGCGTCCTGGACCCCGCGCTCCCAGCCCCCCTGCCGGTGCGCCCCGTGGCCCAGGTCGTGGTCCTCGTTCAGGGACAGGGCCTGGGTGAAGCAGTCGATGGCCTCCTGGTTGGAGGACTCCCGGACCGCCTTCTGGCCGGCCAGGTCCAGCATCTCCACGGCCTGGTCCCAGACCTCGGCCTTGAGCCAGTGGTGGGCCAGGCGGGCGTAGTGGGGCTCCAGGTCCTGGTCCTGCTCGGTCTCGATCCAGGTGGCGGCGCGCCGGTGCAGGTCGCGACGCTGCGCGAAGAGCATCAGCGAGTAGACCGCCTCCTGGGTGAGCGCGTGCTTGAAGGCGTACTGGGTCTCCCGGCTGCCGTCGACGTAGGGCAGCAGCAGGGCGGCTTCGCAGAACTCGACCATCACGTCGTCGAGCAGGTCCCGGTCGGCCTCCACCGGGAACAGGTCGCGCACCATCCGCAGGGGGAAGGTGCGTCCGAGCACGCTGGCGACCTTGAGCCCGAGCTGCTGGGCAGGGCTGAGCCGATCGACGCGGCTGGTCACCACGCCCTGGACGGTGTCCGGAAGCTCCAGGGTCGCCAGGCTCTCCCGACCTCCAGGGATGTCGCACACCCCGCCTTCGATCCGGATGACCCCGGACTCCTTCAGGGTGTAGGCCAGCTCCTCGCTGTAGTAGGGGTTGCCCTCCGCCTTGGACCGGATCAGCTCGCCGAGCGCCGACGAGAGCCTCTGGACCCCGAGGCGGGAGCAGACGAGCTCCAGGATGTCCTTGCCCTCCAGGGGACCCAGGACCTGGTGGTGGACCTCGCTGCGGGCGAGGATCTGCTCGTACTCCGCGTC
Organism: uncultured Enterobacterales bacterium; assembly: GCA_964501915.1. GTDB lineage: Bacteria > Myxococcota_A > UBA796 > UBA796 > CAJQPC01 > CAYFPX01. Next base: position 30,772 of record CAZCVP010000014.1, on the reverse strand, counting down.
CGGTGACTCCATCGGCCGGGTCGAGAGCACCGCCACCAGCGGCTCGACCTCCTCGATCACCCTGGCCGCCAGCGCCCACGAGGAGGAGTCGATCCAGTGGCAGTCCTCCAGGATCAGGACCAGGGGGGCGGCCAGCGCCTGCTCCCGGAGCAGGCTCACCAGGAACTGCTGGGTGTTGTCGGCGCGGACGACACCGCTCATCTGGGCGGTCAGCTCGTTGTCCTCGACCTCCACACCCAGCACCGGCTCCAGCAGGGGGGCCAGCCGCGCCTGCTCCTCGGTGAGCTGCCGGGCGACGGCCTCTCGGACCTCGTCGGCGGTCGCGGCGCCGGTGAGCTGGAAGACCCCGGCGAAGATCCCGCGCCAGGCGTGGTAGGGGGTGGCCCGCTCGATGGCATCCCCGGTCCCGAGGTGGGTGATGGCGGTGATGCTCCGGGACAGGTTCAGCGCCTCGGCCACCAGCCGGGACTTGCCGATGCCCGCCTCACCCTCCAGCACCACCACCGAGCTGGTCTTGTTGCGGACGAGGGCCTGGATGCGCTCGGTGAGCAGCTCCTTCTCCAACCGGCGGCCGACCAGGGTCGACGAGGAGCGGACCCGGACGACGAACTGACCGGTGGGCTCGTAGACCGGGACCGGCTCCTGCTTGCCCTTGAGCTGCAGGGGCTCCAGGGCGACGAAGTGGGCGGTGTCGCGGGCCAGGCGCCAGGTGTGGCCCTCGACCAGCACCCGGCCCTCGGCCTGCTGCATCAGCCGCGCCGCCAGGTTCACCGCATCGCCCATCACGGTGTACTCGGCGCGCGTGTTGTCACCGATGGCGCCGCAGAACACCATGCCGGTCGAGATCCCGAGGGCGCTTCGGATGCCACTGGTCGCCAGCTCCTGCTGGGCGAGCACGCCGGCCTTGACCGCGCGATCCGCGTCGTCCTCGTGGGCCAGGGGCGGCAGGCCCATGGCGGCCACCACGGACACGCCCTTGTCGTCGACGCTGATCTTGTTGATCGATCCTTCGAAGCGGTAGAGCGCTCGCTGGAGCACCTCGAGGGCGCGCTGGGCCCCGGACAGGTCCGCGCTGGTGGCGGTGACCAGGTCCGGCAGGTTGATGAACAGCACCGAGACGAGCCGCAGCTCTCCGAGCCAGCTCGCCTGGCCCGAGGTGTAGCGAGACAGCACGGAGCCGGGCAGGAAGGAGCGCAGCAGGTCCTGGCCCGTGTCACTGAGGTCGATCTCCTGCACGGCGCCCGCCCGCGTCGGCCGGCAGGCCTCGAGCAGCACGTGACCGCCGTTCAGGGTCTGGCCCCGGGCGTCGGTCCCCATCAGCGCCCAGGCCTCCGGCGACAGCACGACCTGTCCGCCCCTGGCCTCTCCCTGGGCCGCGCGGAGCTGGGTCATCGGCTCGCCGGTCACGAAGAACTCCCACCGCCCGAGCACGCCACCCACGTGGAGGCCGTGCAGGTCTCCGGCCGCCAGCGCCACCCGCATCGACAGCCGCACCTCCCCACCGACGTGGTACTCGTGGAGCCGCTCCTGGATCAGCAGCGCCACCGCCGCGGCCTCCCAGGTGGCGGCCTGGAGGCCTTCGTGCGCCGGCCAGAGCGCCAGGAGCGCGTCGCCCGCGAACTTGAAGACCTCTCCGCCGTGGGCCTGCACGAGCTGGATCAGCTCCCCGAAGTACTCGTTCAGGTAGACCGTGAGCTGCTCGGCACCCTCGACGCCGCGAGCGGCCAGCCGCTCCGTCAGGCTGGTGAAGCCCTTGATGTCGGCGAAGAGCACCGCGGCCTGGAGCGGTTCGCCGACCGGCTCCGTGATCGGAGTCGGATCAGCGGCGATCCGGCGCTTGATGAGGTCCGGAACGAAGCGTGCGAGGGACATGGCCGAGGTCCGGGAGACCCGTGATTGTACAGAACCCGCGGCTCGGGACCGGTGTCCGTGGTCGACACGAGGCCCCATCGGTACCATGGGCGGCGTGTCCCGTCCCCCTCGCAGCGAGCTCGTCCGCCGTCGCCGGCAGACCGCAGCCTTCCAGGATCTGGCCCGGATCATCCGCTCCATGGATCGCAACGTAGAGGCTCTGTTCGTCGAGGCGGGCATCCGGGACATCACGCCCGCCCAGGCCAACGCCCTGATGGTGCTGTTCGAGGCGCGGCGACCGATGACGGCGCGCCGCATGGCCCAGGCGCTCGGCCTCTCCGAGGTCACGGTGGGCCGCTTCCTCAAGGCCCTCGAGACCAACGGCTGGGTGGAGCGGCGGCGGGATCCCGAGGACTGCCGGGCCATCCTGGCGAGCCCCACGCAGGGCGCCCACGAGCTGCTGCCGCGCTTCATCCACGTCTCGAACACCATCATGGACCAGGCCTTCGCCGGGCTCGACGCCACCCAGCGCGAGGCCCTGTTCGTGGCGATCCGCCGGGTTCGTGAGAACCTCTCCCCCGACCCCGTCTGAGTCGACCTCCGGAGGACCTGTGGCCAAGAAGAACTCGACGCGCCGAAAGCTCGCCATCGCGACCTGGAGCTCCCCCCGCGAGGGCAACATCTACGGAAAGCTGACCGTCGATGTCTCCAAGGCCCTCGACTACATCGAAGCGGTGCGCAAGCGCTCCGGAGCCAAGGTCACCCTCACCCACCTCACGGGCGTCGCCGTGGCACGGGCCATGGCCAAGGCTCCCGGGCTCAACGGCTACATCAAGCTCGGGCGCTACATCGAGCACGACACCGTCGACGTCTCCTTCCTCGTCGCCCTCGACGGCGGCAACGACCTCGGCAAGGCCCTCGTGAAGGACGCCGCGGAGATGAGCGCGGTCGACATCGCCGAGTCCCTCAAGCAGCAGGCCCTGCGCCTGCGCGAGGGCAAGGACGACGACTTCGAGAAGTCCAAGGGCCTGCTCCGTGCCCTGCCCACCTGGCTCATCCGCCCCCTGCTCTGGCTCACCGGCTGGCTCTCCGCGAGCCTCGGCCTGTCCATTCCCTCCCTCGGCGTCACGCGGTTTCCCTTCGGGTCCTGCATCATCACCAACGTCGGTGTCTTCGGGCTCGACGAGGGCTGGGCGCCACCGACTCCCTTCGCCCGCGTGCCGGTCTACGTGCTGACCGGTGCGGTGCGGGACCGACCGCTGGTCATCGACGGCGAGGTGAAGATCCGCCCCCAGATGACGCTGTGCGCCACCATCGACCATCGCTTCCTCGACGGTGCCCAGGGCGGGGTGCTGGCTCGAGCGATGCGAGAGATCCTCGAGGATCCGTGGCAGCTCGACGAGGCCGAGGGTCCGACCGAGGTGGTCGAGCGGGACGACTCCGACATCCTCGGCGAGGCCCCGCCCACCGCCGAGTCCGAGGCGGCCCCCGAGCCGCCCCCGGTGCCGGTGGCCTCCGACGTTCCCGACCCGGGTCAGGTGGTCTGACAGCGACGAGCGTGGGCGAGGACCACCTCCTCTCCCAGCTCGCGTAGCTCGCCACGCACCACCTGGACGCGGTCCCCGAGGGGCCGCCACCGCACCGGATCGGTGGGGCCGAAGAGCGCCACCACGCGAGCCCCCACCGCGGCCGCGAGGTGGGTGGTGCCGGCATCGTTGCCGACCACCACACCGGCCCCTGCGCAGAGCGCCGCGGTCCGGGCCAGGTCCGGCGCCTCCAGGACCGGCAACCCGGCGAAGGCGTCGGGACGCGGGCCCCGATCCAGCTCCGCCGGGCCGAGCACGACCTGCACGGTGCGGCCCGACCGCCGCAGGCGACGGCCGAGCTCGGCGAAGCGGGCTGCGGGCCAGCACTTGCGCAGCCCCCCGCTCCCGGGCAACAGGACCACGTCGGGCGCCGCCGGATCGGGCTCCGCCTCAACCAGGGGCACCTCCACCCGCCGTGGATCGAGCGGCTCCCCGAGCAGCCAGGCCGCCTGGTGGACCCCCGGAGGCGGGTCGACGGCCACCTCCCGCACCCGGATCCCCGTGGCGAGCAAGGCCTGGGCCACCCGCGGCTGCCCGACGACGACAGCCTCCGAGGGTCCGCCGAGCGCCTCGTGCAGCTCCTCCGACACGGCGCCCTCCGCCCAGAGCGCCAGCCAGCGGGGATCGTCGAGACGCGCGACCGGCCAGCCCCGAGGCCGCAGCCACCGGGTCAGTGCACCCGGCAGCAGCGCCACTCCAGGACCGGTGTCCATGAGCCGGCACAGCAGGGGCAGCGTGAGCAGGCCATCCCCCAGCGCACCGTCGCGGACCAACAGCCAGCTCACGCCCGGAAGATCCCCTTCAGGGCGTCGAAGGCCTGCTCCCCCACGGCCACCAGCTCGCGACGGGTCCGCTCCTCCTTGCGCTCGCGGAGTCCGCCCATGCGCCGATCTTAGAGGAGGTCGAGCTCGCCCTGCACGCCTGGGATGCGCCGACCGTCGAGCTCTCGGCCTTCGCCGCTCGGGCCGGCGTGACCCTGGCAGGGACCCTGCCCAGCGGTGAGCACCAGGCGCTCACTTCTTCGGGGCATGTCCACATGACGGCGAGAAACGAGCGATAGAGCGCCTTCCGCACCGGCGCGGGACCTCCCATGGCCGACACGGTCACGACCCTCGGGCGGCTGGCGTCGGTGGCGCTGGCTCAGGCCTCGCCGTAGCGCTTCGCCAGCCTCCGCAGCCGCGCCCGGGCGTTCTTGGTGAGCAGATCGTCCCCCCGGGCGACGAGCACGGCCAGCAGGCCCGGCCGGTCTCGGGCCGGCACGGCCGGCAGGATGTCCTCCGCCTCGCTGAGCACCTGCTTGGGATCCGCCGTCTCCAGGACCTCCTCGAAGAAGGGCACCAGCGGGGCCGCCCAGGACGGATCCGTCGCCGCCACCCGCGACAGGGTGCGCACCGCCGTCACCTTGGTGATCACGGTCCCGCTGCGGTAGGCGGCCTGGATGCGCTCCGTGTGGGGCTGGACGAGCTCAGGAGCCGCGGCGGACACGCAGCAGAGGGCGATCATGCCGCCCCAGACGAGGCGGTTGTGCCGCGCATCCAAGAGCGCCCGGAAGACCTCGAAGTGGGGCACCAGCAGCTCGGGAGCCCGGTACCCGCACTCGTAGATCGCCTTGACGGCGCTCGAGGCCAGCCTGGGGTCCTCCAGCAGCTCCACCAAAGCGTCGAGCTCTTCCTGGGCCCCGCGCGCGGCGATGTCCTGGCCCAGGGCGATGTCGGCCTGGGTGTCCCGGCGACCGAGCACGACACCCAGTCGTGCCCGGACGTCTCCGGAGACCTCGCGGCGCGCCAAGAGCGCTCGCCCCTACTCGGCCGGTGCTTCAGCCGGCTCTTCGGCCGTGCCCTCGGCGGGCTCCTCGGCCGCGGGCTCCTCGGCCGCGGGCTCCTCGGCCGCGGGCTCCTCGGCCGCGGGCTCCGGGTGGGAGGCCATGGCGGCGGTCATGCCGGCGCAGGCATCCTGGAGACCGTGTGCTTCGACGGCGGTGCCCAAGAGCCCACCCTTCTCCTCGGCCGCGGCCGTCGAGATCGCCCCCAGCACGCCCGTCTCCATGCTCAGGCCGGCCTCACCGAGGGAGGCCTCCGCCTTGTCGTGGAAGGCCTTGCCCTGGGCTTCGGCGTCCTCGGGGAACTCGGCAGCAGCCGCGTCGTAGGCGGTGCAGGTCAGCTCGAGCGCCTGCTTCTCCTGGGCCGGGTCGACGGCGGGTGCCGCCTCTTCGGCGGGAGCGGCTTCCTCGGCCGGGGCCTCCGGCTCGGCCGCGACGGCCTCCTCGGCGGGGACCTCGGACGAGGTGCTCTTGGCGCTGCAGCCGACCAGCAGGGCCAGCAGGGTGATCTCGAGAACAAGGGTCAACGGCTTCATCATGCACTCCCGGTAGACGCCGAGAGCCTCTCACAGATCGACGCGGATTGCTAAGTGGTCCACGTCACCCATTCGCCGCATTCCCAGCGCGATCTACGCGACTCAGGGACCTCTTGTGTCCATTGATGTGGGGGCCACGGCCCCCCCGCTCAGATCATCTCCATGCCGTCGTCGTGCTCCCCGCCCCGTTCCGTGGACCCTTCGCGGGTCACGGCACCGACCCAGATGAAGCCGTCGGCCTCCTTCACGGAGAAGCAGGACACGCTGCGGTTGGCGTGGGAGAGGCAGACGCCGTCTTCCAGGGTGTAGCGCCAGTCGTGGTACGGGCAGGTGATCACCCCGTCCGCGTCGACATCGGACTCGCCCAGAGGTCCGTCCTCGTGGGCGCACTCGCTGGCGATGGCGAAGAGCTGGCCCTGGTGACGGAAGACCGCCACCGCCACATCGCCGGCGTCGAAGGTGCTGGCGCCGCCCTCTCGGACCAGGGACGAGGGCCCGACCGCCACGTAGCCCTCCCCGTCGGGCTCCGTGGGGAGCTCGGCGCGGGCCGACTGCTCCTCCTCCACGCGCTGACGCAGCTCCTCGGGGCTCTCGATGCGCTCACTCCGGGCCATGCGAGCGGGCTTGGTCACCACGGCCTTGGCCAGACCGACCGGACCGCCGTGGCGATCGAGCTTGCGGGTGAGGAACTTCTTGAACGACATGCTGGACCTCGTGCGGCGCCGCTCTATCGCGGCCCGCCCCGAGGGACGAGACGGGCGAAGGCAGGGCGGACGTCGAAGTGGCTGGTGACCGATGCGGGCCAGCGGGCCAGCGGAGCCGGCGCAATCGGGGGCCCGAGCTCGCGTTAGCGAGGGTCCCATGCTCCTCTCCACGCTGTTGCTCACAGGGTGCGCCACGCTGGGTGGCCCCCCCGTCGAGGTCCCCCCCCCCGACCTGCTCGCCGACCTGGACCGCGCCGCCCGCGAGCTCGTCGAGACGCGCCAGGAGCCCGCGGCACCGCCCCTGGCCATCGTCGGCGCCACGGTCATGACCGCGGCCGGCGAGGTGCACGCCCCCGGTCACGTCCTGGTCCGGGACGGGCAGATCGAAGCCGTCGGGCCCGGCGAGCCCGAGGACCTCGAGGGCTACACCCTGGTGGACGCCAGCGGAGGCTGGGTCACGCCGGGCCTCATCGACACCCACAGCCACATGGGCGTCTACGCCTGGCCCGGCAGCGGCGCCCACGACGACGGCAACGAAGCCACCGCACCCACCACGCCCGGTGTGTGGGCCGAGCACAGCTTCTGGCCCCAGGACCCGGCGCTCCAGCGCGCCGTGGCCGGCGGCGTCACCACGATCCAGGTCCTGCCGGGCTCGGCCAACCTGATCGGAGGACGGGGCGTCACCCTGCACCTCGTGCCCCACCGGGGCGCCCGGGCGATGCGCTTCCCCGGCGCCCCCGAGACCCTCAAGATGGCCTGCGGGGAGAACCCGAAGCGGGTCTACGGCGGCCGGCAGACCACCCCCTCGACCCGCATGGGCAACGTGCGGGCCACCCGCGCCGCCTATGCCCGTGCCGTGCGCTACCAGGACACCTGGGCCCGCCACGCCGAGCGTGTCGCGGCCGGCGACGAGGAGGCCCAGGCCCCCGAGCGGGACCTCGATCTGGAGACCCTGGTCGGGGTCCTCGAAGGCCGTGTCCTGCCCCAGGTCCACTGCTACCGCGCCGACGACATGCTCGCCGTGCTCCAGCTCGCCGACGAGTTCGACTTCCAGGTCCGCTCCTTCCACCACGCCCTGGAGGCCTACAAGATCCGCGACGTGCTCGCCGAGCGCTCGGTGGCGATCAACACCTGGGCCGACTGGTGGGGCTTCAAGCTCGAGGCCTACGACGGCATTCCCTACAACCTGGCGCTGGTCACCGACGCCGGCGGCATCGCGGTGCTGCACACGGACTCCGGGGAGGGCGTGCAGCGCATGAACCAGGAGGCGGCCAAGGCGCTGACGGCCGGCCGTGCCGCCGGCATCGAGCTGACCGAGGACGACGCCCTGCGCTGGGTGACCGCCAACCCCGCCTGGGTGCTCGGCATCGAGGACCAGGTGGGGACCCTGGAGCCGGGCAAGCGGGCCGACATGACCCTGTGGGACGGCCACCCGTTGTCGGTCTACTCCCGGGCCGAGCAGGTCTGGATCGACGGCGTCCTGGTCCACGACGCCAACGTGGCGGTGGACCCCTGGTCCGACTTCGAGCTCGGGCAGGAGGTGGGCCTGTGATCTGGTCTCTCTGGCTGGCCTCGCTGGCCGTGGCCCAGGACTGCCTGGTGCTGACCGGGGCGGTGGCCCACCTCCCCGACGGACCGTCCCCGGACACCACCCTGGTCATCCAGCGCGGCGTGCTCACCCACGTCGGTCCCCCCCTCGCGGGGCTCGATGCCCGCCCGACCCCCAGGGAAGGGCTCCTGGTGGCGGACCTCGACGGCGAGCACTGCATGGTGAGGGCCCTCGACGGCCAGCAGGTCACCGCCGGCTTCGTCGACGCCTGGACCCGCCTGGGGCTGGTCGAGGTGAGCCTGGAGGCCGCCTCCGTCGACGCCCACGCCCACGGCGGGGACCCGGTCAAGGCCGCCTTCCGGGTCGCCGATGCCTACAACCCCCGGTCGTCGCTCGTGCCCATCGCCCGGACCGGTGGCCTGACCTCGGCCATCGTCGTGCCGGGAGGCGGGGTCTTCGGCGGCCAGTCGGCCTACGTGGGTCTCGACGGCAGCACCCAGGCCGAGGCGGTGCGGATCGACGGCCTGGCGATGCACGCCGGGCTCGGCGGCGGCGGCGGCTCCCGTGCCGAGACCCTGCTCCGCCTGCGAGAGGTCCTCGACGAGGCCCGCGCCTACGGCGAGCACCGGGAGGACTGGGAGCGCGCCCGCTACCGGGACTGGCACCACGAGCCCCTGGACCTCGAAGCCCTCCAGCCCGTGCTCACCGGGGCGCAGCCCCTGGTGGTGAGCGTCAACCGCGCCTCCGACATCGAAGCCGTGCTCCGCTTCACCGAGGAGCAGGGCGTGCGACTCATCCTCGCCGGGGGCGCCGAGGCCTGGATCCTCGCCGAGGCGCTCGCCGAGGCCGGGGTGCCGGTCATCTTGAATCCCCTGGTGGCCGGACCCACCAGCTTCGACACCCTCCACAGCCGGCCCGACAACGCCACCCGCCTCCACGAGGCCGGCGTGCCCGTCGTCATCGCCTCCTTCGGAGCCCACAACGTGCGCAAGCTGCGCCAGCTCGCCGGCAACGCCGTGCGAGAAGGCCTGCCCCACGAGGTGGCCCTGGCCGCCATCACCCAGACTCCCGCCGCCGTCTTCGGGCTCGGCGACCGCGGCGTCCTGCGCCCCGGAGCCCCGGCCGACGTCGCGGTCTGGACCGGGGATCCCCTGGAGCTGACCACCACGCTGGAGCTGCTGCTCGTCGAGGGTGCCGTGGTCTCCCTCCACACCCGCCAGGAGGAGCTGCTGGACCGCTACCGCAGCCTGGAGCCCGATCCCGGAGGTTGACAACCCTTTACCCGGGAACCGCCAGGACTCTGGCATTGTCGAGAGGACAAGGCCTGGAGGGCTACATGGACAGGAACGCTCGGACGGCTGCACGAGGTGCCTACCGGGTCCTGCCGCAGGTGCGCGTCGGGCTGGGACCCGTGCTCGGCCTCGTCGGACTCGTCGTGGCGGCCACGCCCCTGTTCTCCCACCTCGGCAGCCTGGCACCGGTCGCGGACACGGCGCGCGAGACGTCGGTCCTCCCCTCCCCGGCCCCGGGCGACGCGCTCCGGCTCGTCGTCCACATCCAGGACGCCGGCTTCTTCATCGAAGGCGCCGACGAGGTCCTCGCCCCGGCGAACCGCCGGGTCTGGTGCGAAGCGGACCGCTGCGACCGGGCCGACCTGCGGGAGCTGACCCGCCGGCTGGCCGCGATCAAGGACGTGCACCCGACAACCAACGAGGTCGTGTTCGTGGCCGGCATGACCGTGCCCTTCGGACGGGTGCAGGCCGCCATGGACGCGGCCCGGTCCGACCCCTGGGACACGGGCACGCCCGACGAGACCCGCTGGCTGTTCCCCCACGTCACGGTCCAGCCGGACCAGATGGGAGAGGACCGCTTCCTGCGGCTGAGGCTCGCGGGCTCCTCCGTCCGGATCTGATCGCCCTGGCCGCTCCCGGTCAGCGACGCTCCAGCACCGGCGTGAGATCGCGCACGAAGCTCCGGGTCCACCAGTCGCCGGTCTGCACCCGCTCCTCCGGCGTGGTGAACCGGTACTCGAACAGCCGCGCCCTCAGGTACCGGGGTGGCACGCCGCCGAAGGGGTCGTGCTCCAGGAGCACCAGCACCTCCGGGGTGGCCTGCTGCAGGCGATCGAGCAGCGGGCGCACCCAGGCGGTCTGGCGCCGTCCACCCTGGGCGGCGAACCAGAGCTGCCAGTCCAGGCGCGGCATGTGGGGGGCGACCTGTCGCGGCATGCGCCCGGTGTCCCCTGGCTTGTAGGCGAACTCGTAGGGCTGCCAGACGCGGCCGTCCCGGCTGCCCTCGACGATGATCTCCTGCCGGGTGGTGGTCATGGTCGCGAACAGACCGTAGCCATTGACCGAGCGGAAGGGCGCGACGACCTCGAGGCCCTCGCTCACGAAGTCCGGCGCCAGGCCCAGCCCGACCGTGTGGCGGGCTGACTCCAGCACGCTCAGCGACAGGATGGCCATCGCCGCCAGGAGCTGCACCAGGTGGGCACCCGCCATGACCCCCTGGTCGTGGAGGGGCCGCCAGACCCGCTTGAGGTCCCCGTCGTCGAGCACACCGAGGGCGATCACGCAGACCAGTGGGTTGTAGAAGCCGTAGTTGCCGGTGGCGGCGATGCCCAGCATCAGCCCGACGACGCCCAGGAAGCAGAAGCGACGGCACCAGCGGGGCCCGAAGACCAGCAGCGGCAGCCCCAGCTCCACCACCCAGGTCACGTAGACCAGCGCCCGGTGGAAGGCCGGACCCAGGTGGTGGGCGTGCCAGGCCAACGGGTTGGGCAGCGGCTGGGTCCAGAAGTGGTAGTCCAACGCCGTGGCGACGGTCCAGGTCGGGTCCTCCGACAGCCACTTCGCGGCCCCGGAGAGCCACATCACCTTCACCAGCAGCAACCTCAGCATCCACCAGCCGAGCAGGTTGGGCCGCCCGGTGCGGTCGAAGAGCAGGACCGCGACCAGGCCGGCCTCCAGCAGCAGGTTGTCCCACGGGAAGTTCAGGAAGAGCTGCCCGACCGTGCACAGCGACAGGTACAGCGCCCAGAGCACCAGCCAGAGCATCGGCGGCGTCGCGCCGAGCACCGCCACCAGGGACGCCGCGACGCCCAGGGCGCACATCACCGAGAGCACCAGGTCCGACGCCCCGACCCACCAGCAGATCGTCGGGGCCCGCCAGGCGTGGTCGGGTCCCATCCACTCGGTCATGCGCTCCAGCCAGGCCTGGGCCGGCAGGATGCCCGCCTCCCCGATCAGGCCGGGGAGCTGGCTCCAGAGGCTGGCGAAGGCCACGAGGTAGACCGCGCCCAGCAGGCGGGCGAAGAGCCGCGCGGTGTGCAGGTTCGAGGTCAAGGGCCGATCCTACTGGCAGCGCGGACACCAGAACGTCGACCGGCCCCCGTGCACGCCCCGGGCGACGGCCGTCCCGCAGCGGGGACAGGGGGCGCCGGCACGTCCGTAGACCGAGAACGGGTTGGGTCCGCCGCGGGTGACGTAGGTGAGGTCCAGGCCGACCTCCACGTCGAGGAGGCGATCGAGGTGGGCGACCGTGTGGCGACCGATGGCCTCCCACTCCGCTGGCGACAGCTCGCGCGCCGGGCGCATCGGAGGGACACGCGCCCGCCAGAGGACCTCGGACGCGGCGATGTTGCCGAGGCCGGCGACCCGGTCCTGCCGCAGCAACGCGATCTTCACCGGGGAGCGCACACCGCCGAGCCGCTCGAGCCACCACGCGGCCGGGCGGACCTCGGGCCAGGGCTCGTCCCCCAGCGACCGAGCGGTGAAGAAGCCCTCCACCTCCGAGGACGGCAGGACCCAGAGCTCGGCCAGCCGGCGCGGGTCCTCCAGGTAGAAGGGGGGTCCTCCGGAGGGCTCGAACACCAGGACCACCCGACCGGCCTCGGCGCCCGACAGCCGGCCAGTCATGCGCAGGTGCAGCACCAGCGTCTCTCGCTGCGAGACGACCAGCAGGTACTTGGCCCGCCGGAGCACGGCGGTCACGGTCAGCGCGGCCGGGACCTCGCCCGCCCGGACCAGGCGCGGGTCCAGCAGCCGGAACCCGACCTCGCGATCGACGAGGCGGTCCCGCAGGACCCGCCGCGCCAGCTCCACCTCGGCCAGCTCGGGCATGACCAAGGCTACCCTCAGGGACGGTGCAGCCCCTCCCCAGGGGTCCTATAGTCCTCTCGAATGCGCTGGTTGCTCCCCGTCCTGCTGGCCCTGACGGCCTGCGTCAAGCCCCTGCCGCCGACGATGTCGCCGGACGGACGCCTGAGCTACACGACCGCCGACGGCTGGACCAACGCGCTGCGCCACTACAGCGGCGAGGGCGACGTGGTCGTGCTCCTGCACGGCATGTCCGCCAACCACTACAACTTCGACTACCGGCCCGAGGTCTCCCTGGCCGCCCACCTCCAGGAGCGCGGCTTCGACGTCTGGATCCCCGAGCTGCGCGGCGATCCAGGGGCGACACCGCCCACGCGGACGGCTACCCGCAACTTCGACTTCGACGACATGGCCCGCCAGGACGTGCCGGCCGCCATCGAGGCCGTGCGCGGAGCCACCGGCGCCCGCAAGGTCCACCTCGTCGGTCACTCGATGGGGGGGATGCTCATCTACGCCGCCCTCACCCAGGACCTGCCGGTCGCCGCCGGGGTCTCGATCTCCGGGCCGGCGCGGTTCCGGGACCTGGCGGCTCTGAAGCGCCTGATCCGCCTGACGCCGCTGTTCACCCAGAGCCTGGGCCTCACCCGCTCCCGCCTGGGGGTCGCGCTGACCCGACCCCTGCGGCTCCACGGCCCCGCCGTCAAGCGGCTGGGCAACCCGGAGAACCTCGACTGGCCGACCATCAAGGGCATGGGAAAGCACGCCATCGTCGACCTGCCGCGGCAGGTGAACCGCCAGGTCATCACCTGGCTGCGCACCGGGGAGCTGTTGAGCATGGAGGGCGAGCCCTGGCTCACCCCGTCGCGGGTGCCGATGCTGGTGCTGGCCGGGGCCCAGGACTTCGTCGCTCCCCCCGGCGACGTGGGCCACGCCTGCGAGGTGCTCCGCCGCTGCACCTTCCGGGAGCTGGGCACCGCGACCGGCTACGCCGTCGACTACGGCCACGTCGACATCGTGGTCGGCGAGACCGCCGCCCGGGAGGTCTTCCCCCAGGTCAGCGAGTTCCTGTCCCACCCCCGCGCCGCGGCCCGGGGCGGCGAGGACTGACGACTCAGCTCGGGTCGAGCAGGACCACGGTGGAGAGCTCGTGCAGGGTGGCTCCCCCCTGGGGCTCCAGCCAGGACCCGTCGGCCGACACCTCGACGGTGACGGGCTCCAGGTAGTCGAAGGCCAGGTAGGAGGTGGTGTGGAACTCGTAGGTGGTGCCCGGCTCCAGGTCCCAGCCGTTGGCGATCCGGAAGGGCAGCCCGGCTTCGGAGTGGGCTTTGAAGGGATGGAGGTGCCACACGGCGAGGAGGGTGCCCGAGAGTCCGTAGAAGGGGGGCCAGTGCGCCTCGGCCACCTGCACCCCGCCGGCCTCGTCCACGTCGCCGAAGAGCAGCTCGGCGTCCCCTTCGCCGATCGTCACGAAGAGGCCGTCCCCGAGCTCCAGCTCCCGGGCCGACGCGCTCAGCGCGTGCACCTGGGTGAGCTCGGCGATGTAGAAGTCCAGCTCCAGGGTCTCGTCGGCCTCCAGCATGGAGATGGTCAGGACCGTGGCCAGTCCGTCCAGGCCCGCCGGCACCGCGTCGAAGCTGTGCTGGCCGGTCAGGGCGCCATCGATCTGGTAGCCGCCCAGGGCACCCGTGGCCTTGGTCTGGCAGGACCGCGCGTCGCACCAGGAGACCCGGATCCCCTCCATGGGCTCCCCGTCGGTGTCGTAGACGGAACCGAAGACCGTGCCCGTGCTGTCGGTGTCGGTGTCGGTGTCCGTGTCGGTGTCGGTGTCCGTGTCCGTGTCGGTCTCCGTGGTGCCGGAGTCGTCCGTTCCGTCGTCTCCGCTGCAGGCGATCAGCGGGGCCGCGGCGAGTCCGAGCCAGAACAGGCGCGTCATGGGGGGTCCTCCAGGGTGGCGATGTCGGAGCTTAGTCGTCGATGCCGGCGGTCGCCATCGGTTGCAGCGGAGCTACCACCAGGCCTGGCTCGCCACCCACAGCGCCAGGAGCCGCTGCCGCTCGCTCGGCAGCACGCCCACGGACTCGACGACCTCCTCGACCTCATGGCCCCCCTCCAGGGTGCCCAGCCCGTAGCGAGCCACCAGGATGCCCCGCTGGCGATCGAAGACCCGCCAGGCGCTCATCACGAGCACGTCGTCCGGCAGCGCGATGCGCAGGCGCACCGCGCAGTCGGTCACCACGTCCGCGAGCTCCTCTTCGTAGGTCTCCTCGAGGTCCGCCGTGCCCCAGGCCGCCGAGGCGGAGTACTCCTCCTCCTCCTGGTCGACCACCGTCGGCTTGAAGAGCGACCGGCCCAGCTCCCGCCAGGCCACGACCCGCCACTCGAGCACGTCGGTCTGGACCTCGAAGCGACCGGACTCGACCACCGCCTTGACCTGCTCGGACCACTCGGCGAAGAACCCGCCCGACTCCAGGCGCACCACCGGACAGCCCTCCACCTCGCAGGCGAGGGCGCACTCCTCGTAGTCCGGTCCCCACACGTGCACTGCGGGGGTCTCCCCCGTGGGATCGCGCCGCGCCTGGGCCACCCGTGAGATCACCGCACCGTCCTCCGGACCGCATTCTCCCCCGGAGCGGGCCCGACGCAACCCACCCTTCGGCGAGCCAGCCGCCCCGCGCGATCCGCGGCCACGCTATCCTGAGGTCATGGCGACGTGCAGCGGGAGCGACTGGCGCCCCGGCGACCTGCAGGTCGTCCTGCTCTGTGGTGGTCTCGGCACCCGAATGGGGGCGTCCTCGCGGCGCATCCCCAAGCCGATGGTCGACGTCGGGGGCCGGCCGCTGCTCTGGCACGTGATGGCCGGCTTCGCGGCCCACGGCTGTCGGCGCTTCGTGCTCTGTCTCGGTCACCTGGGCGACGTGATCCAGGGCTGGTGGGAGGAGGCGGGCGACGGCGCCTGGGAGGTCACGCCCGTCGACACCGGCGCGAGCGCCCTGACCGGGGAGCGCCTGCGACAGGTCCGGGCGCACCTGGACAGAGACCGTCCCTTCTTCATGACCTACGGAGACGGGGTCGCGGACGTGGACCTGTCGGCCCTGCTGGCCCATCACCACCGCCTCGCCTGCCTGGCGACGGTCACGGCGATGCGGGCCCGGAGCCGCTTCGGCACCCTCACCTGCGACGGCGGTCGGGTGCGCCGCTTCGAGGAGAAGCCCCTGTTGCAGGACCGCGTGTCCGGGGGCTTCTTCCTGCTGGAGCCCGGTGCTCTCGACCGGGTCGAGCCCGGCGAGGCCTTCGAGGTCGGCGCGCTGGGCCGGCTGGCGGAGCTCGGGCAGCTCGCGGCCTACCCGCACGACGGCTTCTGGCTCTCGGTCGACACCCCCCGCGACCTGGCCGAGCTCAACGACCTCCACGCACGGGGCACGAGGCCATGGCTCGCGCCCTGATCACCCGCGCCCTCGCGGGGTACGGGGGCCAGCTATGCTCTCCCCACCATGAAGGTGGTGCTCATCAACCCCAGCATGGGGGACTACTACGCGAAGGCCAAGGTCCGGGCGGCCATCACGCTCTCCCCGCCCCTGAACCTGGCGATCCTGGCCGCCATGCTGCGCCGGGCGGGACACGACACGGTCGTCTGGGACCGGGAGGCGCGGCCCCGCCTGGACATCGAAGCCGCCCTGGCCACCGAGCGACCGGACCTGGTCGGCATCACCTTCCGCACGCCGCTCTTCCCGCAGGCCCGCGCGCTGGCTGCCGCGGCGAAGCGGGTCTGCCCCGGGGCCCTGGTGGTCGCCGGCGGGGTGCACGCCAGCACCCGACCCGACCAGACCCTCGCCCGGGCGCCCTTCGACGTCGCCGTCCGAGGCGAGGGCGACCACGCACTGGTGGCCCTGGCCGAGGGCACCCCCTTCGAGGACATCCCGGGCCTCACCTGGCCCGGCGGCCAGACCCCCACCGGCCCGCTCATCGAGGACCTGGACGCCCTGCCCAACGCCGCCTGGGAGCTCTTCGACCTGCGCCGCTACCAGCAGGCCAGCCTCGTCGCCCGCCAGGTCCCGGTGGCCGACCTGGAGTCGTCGCGAGGCTGCAGGGCGCGCTGCGTCTACTGCACCAAGGGGGTCTTCGGCAGCGCCTGGAGGGCCAAGTCACCGGAGCGCTTCGTCGACGAGCTGGAGCACGCCCAGGCCGCGGGTTTTGCAGGCTTCAACCTCGTCGATGACAGCTTCACGACGCGCACCAGCCGGGCCATCGCCGTCTGCGAGGAGATCCTGCGGCGGGATGTGCGCATGCCGTGGACCTGTACGAACGGCCTGCGCGTGGCCAACGTCGACGAGGAGTTCTTCCGCCTCGCCGCGGCCTCCGGCTGTGAGCTGGTGGCCTTCGGCTTCGAGTCCGGCAGCGACGCGGTCCTGAAGCGCATCAAGAAGGGCGCCACGGTGCAGCAGGCCACCCGCGCCGTCGCCTGGGCGCGCAAGTACGACCTCACGGTGCTCGGCTACTTCATGGTGGGCCTGCCGGGGGAGACCGAGGAGACCATCCGCCAGACCGCCGAGTTCGCGGCCTCGCTGGACGTGGACTTCGCCAAGTTCAGCATCACCATGCCCCTGCCCGGCACACCGCTCTACGACGCCTGGGGCGACAACATCCGCGACCCGGAGCACTACGACTTCTCCATCCACCGCGCAGGGTCCCGGTTCTTCGACCACCCCGACTTCGGCTGGGAGGACCTTGAGCGCCACACCCGGCGCTGCTACCGCACCTTCTACGGCCGGCCGGAGTACCTCTCGCGCCGGCTGGCGCGGGCCGTGCGACGGGGCGAATTCCGCCGCGAGGCGCGCTACGCCATCGACCTCGTTCTGCCAAGTGCAATGGAGCATTTCACGCGACGATGACGGGGTACGATGGGGGATCTTCGCGATCCTCCGAGGGGTCGCTGCTCAACTCTTGAGCACGGCCGGGATCCCCCTCCGGATCCTGCTTGGATACGAGGTTCTCCACGTCACTTGCCCACAGGTTGTCCACAGGTTCCGTGGAGAACCTCACAGGCCGGGAGATCGCGCCTGGATCGTCCTGTAGGGCCGATCCACGTTGTCGAGGATCGCTATTGACGAGTCAAATGTCGTGACAGGATCCTCGGCTTGTCAACAGTGAGGATCTTCGAAGATCCTCCGGACCCCGATCACCCCTTGGCGCGGCTTCCCTTCGGGCGGACTCCCGCCGGCTCGCCCAGGCGGTGGACGAGGTGGATTCGATCGGCGGTCTCGGCCACGCTGATCAGCCTGGCGGCCTTGCGACGGGCGCGGCGGCGGAGGTGATCGGCGACCTGTCGGCGGCCGTCCCGGTCCAGGCGTCGGGCGGCCTCCCACAGGCTGCCAACAGCCTGTGGAGCGTCGAGGAAGCGCCCCGGCAGGCGCACGGCCAGGCGCCGCGCGGCGACCTCGATCTCGTCCACCGTCGCGTGGCCGATGGCGGCCTCCAGGCGCACCGCCAGGGCGTCCAGGCCCCCCAGCCCCCCCACGCCCCCCACCCCCCCCACGAGCAGTTCCCCGCGGCGCGGCTCACCGAGCGCCACGTAGAGGCGAGCTTCGCCGATGGTCACCAGGTCGGCGGCCTCGTCGGGCAGGTCGGCCCCGTAGTCGCGCCGCAGGTCCGCGATCAGCCGCAGGCCCGCGAGGGGGGCGCCCTCCAGCCGGTGTCGCTCCGCCGCCACGTAGGTGTGCAGGCTCTCCAGGTCCGGCTCGAGCAGTGGCAGGTCCTCGCCCAGGGCCTGGGCGGCCTCCGAGGGCTGGCCGGTGACGACGTCGATCCAGGCCCCCATGAGGCGGCACCAGGCCTCCCCCACGGGCGAGCCCACCGAGCGCTCGAAGCGCTCGAAGCGCTCCACCCAGGCCCGCTGCCCCACCAGCTCGCCGGTGCGCCCGGCCCCGACGGAGGCGCCGAGCAGGTGCCAGCCATCGGAGGCATGACCGCGAACCCGCCAGGGCAGGACGTTGAAGGCGAACACCAGGAGGTTGAAGTCGAACGCGACCTCGAGCACCGGCCAGACGCGACACGCCACGGCCAGCACCACCCCGGCCACCACCTGGGCCAGCAGCCCCCCGGCCTGGTAGAGCCGCCGCCGCTGGGGCACGACCTTGACGGGGATCGCCACGCAGCTCCCCCCCATCCACAGCTTCCGCCCCAGGTAGAGCACCACCCCGGCTCGGGTCCGGTGGGACACCAGGGGCCGCCCGTGCCCGACCCCGAAGGAGGTGAGGCGGTAGCCGGCGGGGCCGGCCATCAGCGCGTGCCCGGCTTCGTGGATCGTGGTGATCAGCGGCACGGCGGCCAGCAGGACCACCAGCGACGGCAGCACATCCGTGATCGACAGGGGACTCATCGTCTGGGTCCAGGATAGCCGGACGCGCCCATGTCCCGCCTCCCTACCCCTGATCGGGATGCCGGCATAGGACCAGGGCCAGTGCGCAGCGAGGGGCCCTTGCCGACGACCATCGAAGCCGACCCGGTGGCCCGTGCCCGCGAGCTGCTCGAGGGTGTCGACATGGCGCTGCCCGAGGGGGTCTCCCGGCAGCGAGCTGCCGTAGAGGCTCTCGTCCAGCGCCACCCCGAGCTGACCCAGCAGGCCGACGCCGCCCTGCTGGGACTGCGCGAGCTGGAGCAGGTCGACCAGGCCGTGCCCGGCCTCCTCGGGGGCGTGCGCCGCGTGCGCCTGGTCTCCCACGACCCGGTCTCCACCACCTGGGAGGGCTGGGACCTCAGCAGCGGACGCCGCGTGCTGGTGCGGGCGCTGAGGCCGCGCTGGCGGCGGGACCCGGTCTGGCGCCGCCGCCTCCAGCGGACCGCCGACCTCGTCGCCGAGCTGCCTGGCCTGGCCCCGGTGAGCTGGCAGGGCTCGGACGAGTGGCCCCACCTCCGCGTCGAGCTGGAGGGCGCCACCCTGGCCGACCACCTCCCGCCGGAGGACCCGGCCGACACCGCACGACTGGCGGCGCTGCTGGGAGCGGGCCTCGTGGCGCTGGACGGGCTCCACACCCACGGCCAGGTCCACGGCGACCTCACGCCGATGCACCTGGTCTGGGGACCGACGGGCGCCCAGCTCGTCTGGCTCGACGCGCTGCACCTGGAGGTGGGGGCGCCCGCGGCGGACCTCGCGGCGCTCGGGGCGGCCGTCGGTGCGCTGGACCCGTCCGGCCTGGACCCGCTGGGGGCCTTGGCCCACAACCTGGCCGAGTCGCCGCCGCCGTCGACGGACGTCGCGGAGCTGCTGCTGCGTCGCGCCCTGGCCTCCGCGCTCGCCGATCGCCGGCACCACCTGGCGGTCCAGGCTCGCGGGGTGGCCCGTCGCGGGGCCCGGGCCCGGCTGCTGCGCGCCACGCGGGCCCTCGCGGCCTCCCTCACCCCGCCGCACGGCCAGGTCTGCCTGCGGGCCGGTCACGACCCGGTGCTGGTGGTGGCCGAGTGCGACGGCGAGGCGGTGCGCGGTGGCCCCGTGGGTGGCGTCCCGGCGCCGTTGCTGCCGACGGTCTGGTCCAAGGAGAGCGGCCTGGACGCCGCCGCGGCGCGGGTCCTGCTTCGCGCCTGGGCGACCCGGGCGCGGGGAGACGAGGAGCGGCGAGGAGAGGTGCAGGGGGAGCTCGGCGGCGACGACGCGCTGGCGGCTCACCTGTGTCGCTGGGTCTCGGGGCAGGCGCGGATCCGGGCGCTGCGGATGTTGATGGAGCTGGGGGGGTAGGCGGGCCGGGGGCTTCGCCGGCTATCGCCCCGACTCGACGCAGGCCTCCGGCCACCAGGTGACCCCGTTGTTCCCCAGGCTGCAGGCCTCGTCCAGGTCGATCCGGCCCGTGC
Organism: uncultured Enterobacterales bacterium; assembly: GCA_964501915.1. Classification (GTDB taxonomy): domain Bacteria; phylum Myxococcota_A; class UBA796; order UBA796; family CAJQPC01; genus CAYFPX01. The sequence goes on along the minus strand of CAZCVP010000014.1, from coordinate 10,788 downwards.
CCGGGTCACCGGCTGGCAGGACGCCTGCCTCGAGGGACGGGCGCTGCAAGAGGAGGGGGCGGACAGTGGGGATGGTCGGCGCCAATCCCATCCAGATTCCCCGTCCCGGCGACCCATGAAGCTCACTACGCTGCGCTATCCAGGGGAGAGGTCCTCCCTGGCCGTGCTCCTCGCCGTCCTGGCCGCCATGGGCCTGGGCCTCCTCGCAGCAACGGGGGCCTCGTTCTTCCTGGTGCTGGCAGTCGTGACCCTGGTCCTCTGGGCCGGGAGGCTGATCCAGCGGGTGAACCTCCTCGGCGGAGCCGTTCGGGTATCGGGGCTCCAGTTCCCTGACATCGACAGCATCGTCGAGGAGGCGTGTCGCCGCCTGGAAATCGACACGCCTCCCGAGTGCTACGTCCGCTTCTCACCCGTTCCGAATGCCTACACGTTCGGGTTCTCCCGCCGGATCTTCGTGCTGCACTCGTACCTCGTCGAGCACTTCACTCCGCAGGAGCTGGCCTTCATCATCGGCCACGAGCTCGGCCACTCGAAGCTCGGGCACACGCGGATGACGGTCCTGCTCGGCCCGCAGCTCGTCCGCCAAGGTCCGTGTCTCGGGAGCCGTTCAGGGTCAGGGCGTCGACTCGGCCGTCGAGACCACCGCTCCGCAGCGGCGGGAGGCGCGAGGTACCTTCGGGGGGTGGTTCAAGACGGCTATCCCCGCATGCTGCGCTCCGGGTGAGAGGGACGGGTGCCTGCCCAGCCAGTGTCTCAGGGACCCGCGGTCCTTCGTAGCTTCCCTCCGACGATGCGGTTCAGGCCCGGTCAGCCCACGACCCTGATAGACCCCCGCCCAAGATGCTCCTGCTGACCCTTCTGGCCGCCACGACTCTCAGCGCCCCCCACGTGTGCGAGCAGCCCGCCGCCAAGGGCTGGCGCTACGAGGACGGTGCCTACCACCGGCCCGGCACCTTCAACAACGTGCACCGCTACCGCATCGACTTCGCGACCTTGGCCCACCTGGAGCGCCTGCTGGAGGCGATAGCGCTCCGAGGGGTCCAGGTGGCCGTCGTGCTCGTGCCCGAGCGCATGAGCGCCCACCCCGCCCTGGCGACCCGCACCGGCGAAGGCTGGGAGCGCATGGACTGGGACCGCTCCCTGGCTGAGTACCATGGGGTCCGCTCCTGGTTCCTGGACCACGGAGCGCTGGCCCCGGACCTGGCGAGCCTGGCCGTGGAGATGTCCGACCAGGACCCCGGCTTCTTCTTCCGTTCGGATCACCACTGGACCTTGGAGGGCTCCAGGCGCTCTGCCCAGGCCCTGTCCGCGGCTGTTCGCACGGCAGGCGGAGCGCCCTACCTGGACCAGCAGGAATTCTCCTCCACCCTGTCCGCCGTCAAGGAGGACTTCCGTGGGGGCATGTACACCGAGTCGGCCAAGGGCTGTGAGGCAGCGCCCTTCCAGGAGGTCAAGCGAGCCTATGAGACGAGACCCGTCGACCCGCCGGCGGTGGGCCTGTTCGACGAGGTGCTCCCCCCGGCGGTGGTCCTGGTGTCCGACAGCTACGGCTCCCCGATCTTCAATTTCACCGGGTTCCTCTCCGAGGCGCTGGGGACCGAGGTCCTCAACCTGTCCACGGACGGTGGCCGGACCCTCTCATCGCTCCAGCGCTACCTGCTCTCCGACGAGTTCCGGACCGCACCCGCCCAGCTCCTGGTCTGGGAGATCCAGGTCCAGCACCTCTACCTGCGAGACGACCGCGAGGTCCCGTCGTTCCAGTCCGTCGACGTCTACCGCCAGCTCATCCCGGGGATGGCCGGGGCCTGTTCGGGGGACGCCTTGCTCCACCAGAACAAGGTGCGGCTGAGCGGGGGGACCCAGCGGATCCTGCGTGGGTCCGACCCCACCTGGGTCGGGACGGGGACCTACCTGCACCTGGAGGGCCCGGTCCTCGCGGACATCGCCTTCGACCTGCAGCTGGACCACGACAGCGGCCTGGTGGACACCGTGACGCTGAAGCCGAACCCCCGCCTCCCCCCGACCCAGGACCGCTACCTGGAGCTGCGAGAGGACTTCACCTCTCCCCTGCGAGAGGCTCGGATCGAGACGCCCGTGGGGTCCACCGGTACCATCACCGTCCAGCTCTGCCGCTCCCCCTACTGAGGATCCCCCGGACAGAGGCGGACCCGGATCCGGGCGTCTGTTCCCGGAGCGCCTTGGATCCCCACCGCCCGGAGAGGGGTGTCGAAGCGATCCGTGAGCTCGACGAACAAGCGCCGGTCTCGGGCACCACCGTCGGAGGAATGGTCAGCTGGGTGATCGGCTCAGGGCCGTCGTGTTGCCTGGACCCGCGACCTTCTCCGTCCTCGCCGGCCTGCAGAGGTCCGCCACGGGGCCCCCAGAAGGGGAAGGCCGCGCGGCGTAGCCCCATGTAGGCGGGCGGACAGCGATGGGACTGGGCCCTGGACGAGGACGGGCGGGGGTGCGCCTGCGGTGCAAGAAGTGGCCGCTGAGCACATGAGACCGCCTGCAGGCCGGGTCGAGAGTGGGCTCACCGGCCGTCAACTCGGCCGTCGAGACCACCGCTCCGCAGCGGCGGGAGGCGCCGAGGTACCTTCGGGGGGTGGTTCAAGACCGCTATCCCCTGGGAAGGGTGAGGACCCAGTGGCGGACGGGCACGTGGAGGATGACCCGGTCGATCATGCGTGCGGCGAACGCGGCCATGCGCCGTGCCCGTGAACGAGCCCGTCACCCCTCTGCGGTCGGCGCGGAGACGTTCGGAAGACTCCGCAACCGGAGTCTGACAGGAGGTGCCCCCGAAGACCCAGGTTCCTCTGTCGCGTAGCCCGCAGGCGACGAGGCCGGCTGATCGGATGATGTGGGGTCGGATGGACCCCGGAGGAGGATGGAGGGCTTGGGTGTGGGGAGCCGCGTTCGGCGTCCTGGTCCTCGTCGCTCGTTCTCGTTCTCGTTCTCGTTCTCGTTCTCGTCTGCGTCCTCGTCGCCCCGGAAGGCGGCGGGTGTGCGGCGGCGGGCTCGCCGTCCATGGTGACTCCCCCGCCTCCGGAGTCCATCACCGCCGACCGCTCCGCCCCGCTCTGCCCGGGGCGGCCACCGGGCAGGGGGGCTCCGAGGCCGGCGGCGAGGGAGGCCCCGACGGGTTCGCGAAGCAGGGGAAGCGACACGTCAGGATCCCCCTCGGGAGCGCTGCGGAGGCGTCCGCGGTCCTGGACCTGCTGCCGGGACTGGAGGGTGCGGGCGAGACCCCGCGGAAGCCGAGGCGGGTGGGAGCGATGCTGCGGGTCCCGAGCCGGTAAGCGGAGGAGAGGGGGGGGCGTGGAGCCCCCCCAGCAGCACCCTCTACCTGAGCTGAGGGACCCTCACTTCTTCTGCACCGACAACAGGTACGTCCGATCACAGTCCGGGTTCGCGATCGCCTCCACCACGGCCTCGTAGGTCCCCCCCTGGTCCAGCAGCGCCTCGTCGCCGAAGCCCAGCTCGATGGAGCCGCCGGTGGAGAAGGCCTGGTCGACCTGGCCCAGCTCCTGGTCTCCGTCGGAGGCGAGCCGGTTGAGCGTGAGCCGGTAGTTGCTCTCGTCGGGGATGTTCGACAACACCACCGACATCGTGAAGAAGTCGGTGAGGGTGTCGCTGAACTCGAAGGAGAAGCGGTCGACGTCCTCGGCGTTGTGCAGCAGCCCCGCCGCGCTGCGGTCCTGCTCCTCCAGCACGCCGAGGGGCCAGGGCTCCTCGTCGTTGGGCTCGAAGGGATCGGCCTCTCCGGCGACCTCGTCGACCTCCCCGTCGCAGTCCGAGTCGACGCCGTCACAGACATCCAGCGCCTCGGGGTGGATGTCGGGATCGTCGTCTTCGCAGTCGCCCTCTTCGACCGACCAGCCGTCCCCGTCCAGGTCCGACGGCGGGGTGTCGGTGTCGGTGTCGGTGTCGGTGTCCGTGTCGGTGTCCGTGTCCGTGTCGGTGTCCGACTCCAGGCCCGAGTCGGCGGAGTCGCCGAGGGTCCGCGTGGCCGCGCTGAAGTCGCAGGCCACCAGCACCAGCAGGGGGATCAGGACACGCACCTGGACGATCTAACCGGACGGGGGCCGGCTTCGATCAGTCGTCGTCGCCGCTGAACTTGCTCCAGACGAAGAGCCCGATCAGGCCCAGCAACAGGAAGCGGCCGTACTGGCCCCAGAAGGACATCTGCACGTCGGACTGGGTGTAGGTGGCCTCGATCAACGCCACGATGACCGGGTCGTCGGTGTAGGTGTCGTCGGCATAGGCCACCGGCGTACAGTCCCACCAGTGCATGTAGGCCCACACGAGGCCGAACACGCTGCACATGTAGCCGGCGGATCAGCCCGCCAGCTCCGGATCCTGGTCGTAGGGAGCGGGCAGGGGCCCGACCTCGAAGACCTCCTCACCGGTGTTGATGATGAAGGGGATCGGCAGGCCCCGCCGGGCCTCGGCCGGACCCGACGCGAGCAACAGCCCCAAGCTCACCACACACACCAGCCCGACACGTCGGAACATGACCCCTCCCGTCGCGCCTGCTGCCCTCGGCGCGGATCTCTGGATTCGGCGGCAACCTACCATGGCCCCCGCCGTGAGCCCTTCCGCAGACTGCGCTACCCTCTGCCCCGTGCTCGACCTGGACCTCGACGGCCGCACCGTCCTCGTGACAGGCGCGGGCGGCTTCGTGGGCCGCCAGCTCAGCCGGGTCCTGCTCGCCCGCGGGGCCGAGGTCCACGGCACGGTGCGGACGAGCCCCGCTGTGGAGGGTGTCCGGTCCCACGCCGCCGAGCTCCCAGCGGACTGGCCCGCGATCTTCGGCGACGTCGCGCCTGAGCTGGTGTTCCACCTGGCGGCGCCCGTGGTCCTCGATCGATCGCCGGAGGCCTGGCCCGAGCTGCGGCGGGGAATCGTCGACGTGACCGACGAGGTCGCACGCGGCTGCCTCGCCGCCGGCACCCGCCTGGTGGTGGCCGGTACCTGCGAGGCCTACGGGGACGGTCCGGCGCCCTTCTCGGAGCGCCAGGCCCCGCGTCCGGTCAGCCCCTACTCGGCGGCCAAGACCGCCGCGACGCACTGGGTGCTCTGCCTGGCGCGCACGCAGGGACTCCGCGCCACGGTCGTGCGCCCCTTCCTCACCTACGGTCCCGAGCAGTCCCCCGAGCGGCTGGTGCCCTCGGCCATCGACAGCGCCCTGGCCGGCCTGCCCTTCGAGATGACGGATGGCGAGCAGACCCGGGAATTCAACTTCGTCGAGGACATCGCCGAAGCCATGGCGCGGGTCGCCCACCCCGCCGCCATCGGGGCCCTGCTCAACCTCGGTGGAGGCCCGGAGCTGCCCGTGCTGGAGATGGTCCAGCGGATCTACCGCCTCTGCGGCGCCGATCCGGACCGGATCCGTGCCGGTGCGCTGCCGCGCCGTCCCGGCGAGACGGACCGCTTCGTGGGAGACCACTCCCGGGCCCGGACCCTGCTCGGACCGCTGCCCACCACCCCGCTGGAGACCGGCCTGCGCCTCACGATCGAGGCCCGAAGACACCGTGCTCCGGATTGAGGCCATCGAGCGCCACGTCGACCCCCGTGGCGAGCTGATCAAGGCCCTCCCCCGAGGTGTGCCCGGCGAGGTCTACCTGGTGAGCGCGGTCCCCGGATCCAGCCGCGGCCACCACCTCCACAGGCGCATGGGTGAGTGGTTCTGTGCCCTCGCCGGCACCGGCGTGCTCCGCGCCCTGGACCCGGCGACCGGCGAGGTGCAGGAGGTCCCCCTGGAGGGCGTGCGGGTCTACGTGCCGGCCGGCATCGCCCATGCCCTCGTGAACACCGGCGAGGACGACCTGCTGGTGCTCGCCCTCGCGGACCGCGCCCACGACGCGGAGGACGTGATCCCGTGCCCCATTCCCGGCTGACGCTGCTGGCGCTGGTCGTCTGGGGGCTCGGGGCGCTCGCCTGGGGCCTCGACGCTCCCCCCGCCGTGCGCGGGCTGCTCTGCCTGCCAGCCGTGCTCTGGGCGCCGGGCCTTGGCTTCGCCCGGCGGCTCGGCCGGGACGGCGGTCCCCTCCAGGTCGCCCTCGACGCGGCCTGGATCGGGGTCGGTCTCGCCGTGGTGGACGTGGTCCTGGCCCGCACCTTCAGCCCCACCGGCACCACGCTCCTGGCGCTGTCCGGGCTCTGGCTGGTCCTCGGCGAGGTGCTGGCCCGGTCCCGCCGGGTGAGCGGCCGGACCTCGACGGTGGCCTGGGGCGGGGTGGTCGCGGCCGTGCTGCTCATCGCGCTCGGTGCCGGACTTCACCTCGAGAGCCTCTCCCGGCCCCTGGACGCCCACTGGTGGCTCGAGGGCACCGAGACGCTGACCGAGGCAGGTCCCGAATGGAGCCCCGGGGAGGGCTGGTCGGAGGTGACGCGCCCGGGCTGGGAGGAGGCGGGGGCCGGTCGACTGGTCGACCCGGAGGGCGACGGCGGTGAGCTGGTCCTCGCCTCCGCGGGCGAGCTCGTGGTCGCCGTGCGCGGCGCCACCGGCACCTCCCTGCGCATCGGCACCCGCGAGGTGGAGGTCACGCCCGATCTCCACGAGCCCGACGACCCCACGCCAGTCCCCCAGTACCTGCTGAGAGGCGTCGCGGCGCTGCGGGTGTCGCTGGAAGCGGGGCCCGTGCCGCTCGAGATCGAGAGCTCGGGGCCGGTCGTGGCCTACGTCCTTCCCTCGGTCGACGCCATCTGGGCCGTGCACCACGAGGGGGACCTGCGCTTCACCCACAAGTGGCAGATCCTCAACATCGTCGAGAACCAGCGCTGGGCGGCCGAGCTGCTCACCTGGCGCAAGCTGACCATCAACCAGCCCCCGCTCTGGAGCCACGTCCTGGCCCACGGGGTCGCCCTGGTCGACGTGGACCTGGCGAGCGCCAACGGCCTGCTGCTGTGGGTCCTGGTGCTGCTGGCCGCCACGGGGGTCCGGCTGGTGGAGGTGCTCGCCCCGCGGGCCTCGCCGGCGGCCTTCGCCCTGCCCGGCCTCTACGCCCTGGTCCACCTCGAGCTGATGGTGGAGCCAGCCTCGACCACCTTCCCGGACTCGCTCTACGCCGCCGCCCTGCTCGCGGGCCTGCTGTCGCTGTGTCTCGCCGACCCCTGGCGCGTCGCCACCCTGGGGCTCTTCGCCGGGCTGTTGCGCTACCCGGGCACCATCGCCCTCACCCTCGCCGCCGGCGTGCAGCGGCTGGTGCTCCGGCGCACCGCCACCCGCGGCCTGCTCGCCCTCTGGGGCACGGTGCTGGCCGTGGCGGTGGCACTCGGGGTCGCCGCGCTGGTGTCCTCGCAATTCCAGCACTGGCTCGAGATCCTGTGGTTCGAGACGGTGCCCGAGCACTACGCGAACAACCAGGAGGCGGCGCCGATCTGGCAGCGCCCGCTCCAGTTCTACGGGCGCTGGCTCTACTACACCGGCGGCGGGCTGGCGCTGGCCCTGGCGGTGCTGCGCGACCGCGGGGCCCGCTTCGTCTTCGGCTCGGCCCTCGTCTACTCGCTGCTGCTCTGCACCATCGATCACTTCCCCACCCACTACTTCCTGCCGCTGGTCGCGATGACCGGGGTGACGCTGGCGGTGGGGTCCTCCCGGCTGCGGGGTCCGGTCCTGCGCCACGGCGTGCCGGTGCTGGCGGCCCTCGGTGCCCTGGCCTGGCTCACGGTGGGCCGCATCCTGTGAGACCCCGTCGGTCGCTGATCCTGGTGCTGGTGCTGCTCTTCGCAGCCCTCAATGGTCTCTGGCTCCAGCAGGACCGCCTCGTGCGCGATGGCGACGAGGAGGGCCACGTGGGGGCCGCCGAGCTCTTCCTGGTCGACCTGGAGGGCCATCGCCCGGGCGTGGCCCTGCACCGGGCGCTCGTCGCCGACATGGGGGACTACCCGTCCGTCTACCCGGCGGTCACCGGGACCTGGTGGTGGCTCGTGGGCGGCGGTCCGCCGGAGCGACCCCGGGTGCGAGCGGTGAACCTCGGCTGGCTGCTGCTGGCCGGCCTGGCGGTGGTCGGCATCGCCCGCCAGAGCGGGCTGCCGGCGCCCTGGCTGGCCGGGGCCCTGGTCCTCCACCTGCCGCTGGCCGTGGGCCTGGCCCGACACTTCATGCCCGAGGGCGCCCTGACCGGTGCCGTGGCCCTGGCGGTCGCCGCAGCCTGCTGGCAGCGGGCCCGACCCTCGCCGGCACGGGCTGTGGTGCTGGGACTCTGCCTGGCCCTCGGCCTGCTCACCAAGCAGACCTTCCCCTTCTACGCCGCCGTGCCCGTGGCGATGAGCGTCCGCTGGCGGCCCTCGCTGGCCTGGGCCGCGCTGGGGCTGGCGCTGGCCGTGCCCTGGTGGGTCACCAACTGGGAGCACCAGCTCGCCTACACCACCTCGTCGGCTGGCTACCGGGGGGGGGCCGGTCCCTTCGCCCACCTCGGCTACTACCCGCTGGCGCTCTTCGGGCCGGCCCTGGGGCCGGTGTGGTGCCTGCTGGCCCTCGGCGGTGCCGTGGTGGGCTGGCGACGCCACCGCGGCGCCGTCCTGCTGGGCCTGGGCTGGCTGGTCGGCGGCGTGGTGCTGATGACGGCGGTCCCCAAGAAGTACGACCGCCTGCTGGTGCCGCTGCTGCCGGGCGCGGCCCTGCTGGTGGCGGCGGGTGCAGCGGCGCGTCCGCGCTGGGCACCGGTCGTGCTCGGCGGTGTGGCCTGGACCGCCTGGCTCAGCTTCGAGGACCCGGACCTGGCCCAGCCCCCCTCCCCTCTCGTGGACTTCGAGCCCGGCTGTCTCCAGGTCTGGCTCCGGCCCCCGGAGCCCCGGGCCCTGGGCTTCGAGCCGGTGGTGGCGGCCGCCGCCGTGGCGCCCGAGGGACCGGTGCTCGTCGTCGACGACCCGTCCATCCCCTGCTCCCTCCAGACCACCTTCGACTGGGCCTACCACCTGGGCCCCCACCTGCGTCGCTCGGGCCAGGAACGGCCCGTGGTGACCGAGGGCGAGGGCGCCATCCGCGTCTCCTTCGCTGCGGACGCAGGCGAGCGGCCCCACGCCGTCGAGCTGCTCGACACCGCCTACGCCCTCTCCTGGTGATGCGGACGAGCTGGCTGGTCCCGGTGCGCGACGGCGAGCCGTGGCTCGGTGCGGCCCTGACCAGCGCCCTGGACCAGTGCGGCCATGAAGACGAGGTCGTGGTCGTCGACGACGGCAGCGTCCGCGACCCCGGGTCCCTGCTGCCCGACGACCGCCGCGTCGTGCTGCTGCGCCAGGGCCCGCTCGGCATCGCCGCGGCCCTGGAGCGTGGTCGTGCGGTGTGCCAGGGGCGCTGGATCGCTCGCCTGGACGCCGACGACCGGGCCCTGCCCGGCCGCCTCGACGCGCAGCTCCCGCGCCTCGAAGCCGAGCCTGATCTCGCCGCCATTGGGGGCCGGGCCCGCCTGTTCGTCGACGAGGGCGAGGTCCCGGAGGGCATGGCCCGCTACGTCGCCTGGGTGAACGGCCTGCGGGATCCCCACCCGGAGCTGCTGGTCGAGAGTCCCCTCTTCCACCCCGCCGTCACCCTGAGGGCCTCCGCCCTGGACGCGGTGGGCGGCTGGCGTAGCGGCGACCTCCCCGAGGACTACGACCTCTGGCTCCGCCTCGCCGCCGCCGGCTGGCGCCTCGCCAACGTCGACCAGGAGGTGGTCGAGCTGCGAGATCGCCCCGACCGCCTCACCCGCACCGACCCCCGCTACCGCCGCGAGGCCTTCCGGCGGGTCAAGCAGGAGCACCTCGCCGCGACCGTGCTCGCCCGGTCCCGCACCGTGGCGCTGTGGGGCGGAGGCCGGACCGCCCGCCCCTGGCTGCGCTGGCTGCGCGCCCAGGGCCACAGGGTCGTGGCTGTCCTGGACATCGCGCCTGGCACCGAGCGCCAGGGCGTGCCGGTGCGCCCCCCCGAGGCGCTGGCCGACCTCGACGTCGACCTGCTGCTGGTGGCCGTCGGCGCCCGCGGAGCCCGCCCCCTCATCCGCGCCCGCATCGCTCGACTGCGCCCCGGGTGGACCGAAGGTCGCGACTGGTGGGCTGTCGCCTGAACCCGAGCGGGGTATCGTTGTCCGACGGAGTCATGTCCATGGCCGACGCACCCCCCGAGCTTCCTCAGCAGTCCGGTGGCCTCCTCAGGGAGTTCTGGGACTTCATCGTGCACAACAAGGCGTGGTGGATGACGCCGATCGTCCTGGTGCTGCTGGCGATGATCGCCTTCATCCTGTGGGCCGAGTCGAGCCCGGTGCTGCCGTTCATCTACACGGTGATCTGAGGAGCTCCCAGGAAGCGTGGGCAGCTACCGTGCACCTCACGGTCGTGCGCAGGGTCTGTGCACAGACCGAGGGTAAGCCGCACCGAGCCGGGGACCCCGGACAGGGTGCCCCGCAGTGGTGACCGCCGACCCTGCGAGACCCGGCCGGTTCACGTCGCAGCAACGCGCTCGGCGACGCCAGGAGCAGCCAGGTCGCAGCGGGGGACCCTTGCAGGTGGGCGCTTGACACCTGTGGCCTCCCAAGCGCGCGCAGACGGCGTTGGCACCGTGCCAGCGGCGTCTGTGGCACCCCGGGCGCGCGCAGATGGCGTTGGCGCCGTGCCAGCGGCGTCTGTGGCACCCCAGGTGCGCGCAGATCGCGTTGGCACCGTGCCAGCGGCGTCTGTGGCACCCCAGGCGCGCGCAGATCGCGTTGGCGCCGTGCCAGCGGCGTCTGTGGCACCCCAGGCGCGCGCAGATGGCGTTGGCGCCGTGCCAGCGGCGTCTGTGGCACCCCAGGCGCGCGCAGATGGCGT
>CAZCVP010000013.1:0-62179 GCA_964501915.1 uncultured Enterobacterales bacterium | reverse complement strand
GACAGGGGCGGAAGGGGTCCGCGCAACGGCTTGCCAATCGTGCCGAGGGCATCTACCCCTCGTACATCCGCTCGATCAGCTCCCCGTGCTTCCGGCTCACCTCGGCCCGCTTGATCTTCATCGTCGGGGTCAGCTCTCCGCCCTCCACCGTGAACACCGCGGGCACGACCCGGAAGCGCTTGATGGTCTGGTAGCGGGCGACGTGGGCGTTGCACTGGCCCTCGACCTCGCCCTGGAGCCACTCCTGCAGGTCGGGGTGGGTGGCCAGGGCCTCGGCGGTCGGCGCCGCGCCGAAGCGCTCGCCCAGCCCCGGCAGGGCCTCGGGGTCCAGGGTCAGCAGCGCCGCCAGGTACGGCCTGGCGTCGCCGACCACGATCGCCTGGCCCACGCCCGCGATGCCCTTGAGAAGGCCCTCCATCTCCGCCGGGGCGACGTTCTTGCCCCCGGCCGTGATCAGGATGTCCTTCTTGCGGCCGGTGATGCTCAGGTAGCCGTCGTCGTCCAGGGCGCCGAGGTCGCCGGAGTGGATCCAGCCCTCGTCGTCGATGAGCTCCGCCGTCTTCTCCGGGTCGTGGAGGTAGCCCTGGGTCATCATCGGACCGCGCATCAGGATCTCGCCGTCCTCGGCGATGCGGATCTCGACGCCGGGCATGGGCTGACCGACCCTGCCGAAGCGCTGGCCGTCCACCGGCGGACAGGTGGCGACGCCGGTGGTCTCGGACATGCCGTAGCCCTCGTAGAGCGGCATGCCGAGGGAGGCGAAGAACTCGAGGGTCGACTGGGAGATCGGCGCCGCGCCGGTCGCCGCGACCTCGAGCTGATCGAGGCCCAGGGCCTCCTGGACCTTGGAGATGACCATCTTGTTGGCGAAGTCCCGCGACCAGCTCTGCACGGGCTCGCCGGTGCGCTGCTGGGTGCGGAAGGCCTGGAGCTCCGTCTTCAGGGCCCAGCGTGTGAGCAGCCCCTTGAGACCGGTGGCCGACAGCAGCTTCGCCTCCAGGACAGCCTGGAACTTCTCCCAGACCCGGGGAACGCCGAGGAACAGCGTGGGGCGAACGTCGACGAGGGCGTCCTTGATCGCCGCCATGTCGTCGCAGAAGTGGGCCTCGCCGCAGGTGGCGAGCTGCACGATGTTGGTGAAGACCTGCTCGGCGACGTGGCAGAGCGGCAGGTAGCTCACGACGCGGAGCGGGGTGAGCCCCGGTCCGAAGATGTTCGTCTGGCCGAGCAGCGCCTCCCCCTCGCTCACGAGGTTGCCGTGGGTGAGCATCACCGCCTTGGGGGTGCCGGTGGTGCCCGAGGTGTAGATGAGCAGGCCGAGGTCGTCGCTCTCCAGAGACGCGTAGCGGGCCTCGAAGGCCGCGGGGTCCTGCTCCCGACCCAGCGCTCGCAGCGCCTCCAGCGACCGCAGGGGCGGCTCGGCGGAGCCCTCCTCCCCGACCGCGTCCATGCAGACGTACTGCTCGACCGTCATGTGGCCCGCCGCCGCGGCCGCCCGGTAGACCGCCAGGCGCTCGGCCGTGTCGCAGATGGCGATGCGGGAGCGGGAGTGGCTGACGATGTAGCCGACCTGCTCCTCGGTGCAGGTGACGTAGATCGGGGCCGGCACGCCGCCGATCGCCATGATCGCGAACTGGCAGATCACCCAGTCCGAGCGGTTGTTGCCGATCAGCGCCACGCACTCGCCCTGCTGGTGGCCGAGGGCGAGCAGGCCGCGGCCCGTCTCCTGGACGGCCACCCAGTACTCGGACCAGCTCTGGGAGGTCCAGCCGTCCTCGCCCTTGTCGAAGAGGGCCGGGGCGTCGGGGGCGGTGGTGGCCCAGCCCTCGAGCTGGTGGATCAGAGAGATGTGTTCGCGCATGGAGGGGACTCCGGTGACGGAGGGGGCTTAGCGCGGAATGGTCGGTGCATCCTCCGTGACCGCCGTCGCCAGGAAGTGCTCGACCTGACGGGACACATCTTCTCCGTCGTCGACCTGGATCGAGGCCGCCGTGAGGCGGCCCAGGCCCGCAGCGTAGTTCTCGTGGACCGGCAGCGAGGTGGTGGACTGGTCGTAGTCCTCCGACACGTCCCCGGCGGTGGGAAGGCGCAGCGACCGGTGCAGGGCGATCTGGGTCTCGTCCGGCGCCGTGGGGTCGCCCAGCCGGTAGATCGCCAACAGGTGCTTGCCCCCGAGACCGGCCGGCGGCTCGGTGAGGACCTGGCCGCCGTAGCAGACGGGATCTCCCCGCTCGTGCTGGAGCTGAAGGAGGTTGAGCATCGGGTGGAAGCGGTCGAGGCGGGTCTCGGCCACCGCCACCTCGCTGGCGATCTTGAGGTCCACCGGCTCGCGGGCGTGGACCATCGACTCGATGCGGTAGGCCCCGCCCCCGTCGAGCACCCCCGCCACGGCCTCGTCGCTCCAGGCCAGGGTCAGCGTCGTCGGTCGGGCGCCGAGGCCCAGGCCGACGAGCACCCGGCCTTCGGGATCGAAGGTGTGCTCCGTACCGGTCAGCGAGGCGTCGACGCCGCCCCCGTCCAGCCAGCCGAGCAGGGCGTGCAGGTCCGCGGAGGCCTGGAGCGCGTTGCCCAGGGCAGCGTCCGGGTTGTCCGGGTTCTCGAAGAGCCACGACCCCTCCTGGGCCGAGCCCCGGGCCCGGGAGCCGTGGCCGGGCAGATCGATGGTGAGGGTGGCAAAGCGGGCCGCGACCTCGCCGTCGACCTCGGCCGCCGCCAGCACAGAGGCCAGGCCGGAGTCGACCGCCGCCCGGAAGCCGTCGTCGGCACCGTGGGCCACCACCGCCACCGGCCAGCCCGCGGCCGGAGCCTCCCCGGTGGGCACGGTCAGGGCGAAGCACACCTCCTCGGTCCCGTGGACGAAGGGCAGGCCGTCGGCGTCCCAGGTCCAGCCCCCACCGTTCTGGGAGTAGGGCGCCGTGCCGGACTGGAAGGAGGGCAGCTCGAAGCGCCCGTGGAGCTCGTGGTAGCCCTCGGCGGCGGCCTCGCACTCCCGGAGCCCGCCGTCGTCGCAGGGCGAGACCACGCCGTCGTCACAGAGGGTGAGCTCGGTCGGCTCCAGCCCGTCCGTGGCCCCCGCCACGGTCTCCGCCAGTCCACTCAGCACCCCGGCCGGATTCCCGGTCGTGAAGACCGCGGCTCCGACCACCGCGTCGGGCAGCAGCCCCTGGTCGTCGAGGTAGTCCCTCAGGGGCGCGTGGGCCTCCCAGGCGTCGAGCAGCCGCTGGTCGTCTGGGGGGTCGTCCTGCATCACCGCGTCGAAGTCCTCGTCCCGGCGGACGTAGTCGCCGTCCTCGGCCTGCACCGTGTCGGTGATGTAGACGGCGTAGGTGGTGTCGGGCCGCAGGGGCTGGCCCGGGTGCACGGACACCGCGACCCAGTCGTGGCAGATGTAGCGACCGCGACCGGTGGCCGCGCGCCAGGCGTAGCCACTCCGGGGTCCGTAGTCGGGGCTGGTCGGCGTGATGTCCGCATAGCGGATGTTGCTGAGGTCCCCCTCGAAGGCCCGCAGCGTGTCGACGATGTGCTTGCGGCTGAAGCGCAGGTAGATGGTCGGGTTCAGGCCGTAGCCCTCCACGTTCTGGTCGATGTCCAAGAGCGCGAGGTCGACGAGGTCCGTCGGGACCGAGTCGCCGGGGCGGGGGTGCCCGGACAGGTCCACGGCACCGCCGGGAGCCCGCACGTCCGTCGAGAAGGGCAGGCCGTAGAAGTTCAGCTCCTCCTGGGCGGGCAGCCAGGGGACCTCGAAGAGCACGCGGAAGGGCGCGGTGTGGTCCTCCCCCTCGCAGTCCACCCCGGGCCACCAGGTCAGGCCGGTCGCCTGGCAGGTGTCGTCGTCCTCGCAGACGAAACCCACCTCGCAGTCCGCGTCGAGGCCGCAGGTGTCGCCCATGGCGCCGGTGCCCGCCTCCCCCGCGTAGGCGCAGGTCCAGGAATGACCGGAACAGACCGTGCCGTAGGCGCACTCGTCGCTGTGGGTGCAGGACTGGCCGTAGCCGGTGGTGCCGTGCTGCCCGAAGGTCTGGCAGGTGCCGTCGTTGGCGCAGGCCAGCTCGGGCTGGCAGTCCGCCGCACTCTCGCAGGCATCGCCGATGTCGCCCCCGAGATCGACCTCCCACCAGTCCCTGACCCGCTCACAGCTCCCGATCAGGACCAGCACCAGCCAGGCGTTCATGGGCTCCTCCGGCCAGAATCTACCCGGTGCCACCGCTGGGATCCCAGCGTTGGATCGCGATCTCGCTCTTGACATGACAACAGAAGGGATCGATCCTGCATGAGAGGTAAAGCCCATGCGCATGTCTCTGCAGTCCGCTCACCGCCCACGGGTCGAGAAGCCCGTCAAGACCCTGCCCCCGGGGGATCGCCACGGCCTGGTGGTCGCGATCGCCGCCCAGAAGGGCGGGGTCGGCAAGACCACCACCAGCGTCAACCTGGCCGCAGCCTGGGCCCGCTTCGCGGGCAAGCGGGTACTGGTGGTCGATCTCGACCCCCAGTCCCACGTCAACACGGCCCTGCACGCCCAGGTGGTGCCTGGTGGTGGCGCCCTGAGCGACGTCTTCCTGCGCCAGACCGGCCTGGAGGTGGCGGAGATCGCGACCCGGACCGAGATCGAAGGGCTCGACGTGACGCCGCTGGACCCGGATCTGCTCCACACCGAAGCCCGCCTCGCCGGCCGCATCGGCAAGGAGATGGTGCTGCGCAAGGCCCTGGAGGTCACCCGCACCCACTACGACCTGGTGGTGCTGGACTGCCCCCCGAACATCGGCACGCTGACGGTCAACGCCCTGGTGGCGGCCGACGCGGTCCTGATCCCCTGCAACCCGGCGGCCCTCGCCATCGCCGGCGTGTCGGGCCTGGTCAGCGCCATCGACGAGGTCGCCAGCCACCTCAACCCCACCCTCGACATCCTCGGTGTGCTGCTCACGCGGGTCGACGGGCGCAGCTCCAAGGCCAACCAGGAGGTCATGGACCAGCTCGAGGAGGCCTGGGGTGAGCTGCTGCTGCCAGTGACCGTCGGGGTCAACAACTGCCTGTCGCGAGCCCAGACCCGGGGCCAGGACATCTACGCCTTCGACCCCGCGAGCCGGGGCGCAGAGCAGTACCTGGAGCTGTCGGAGCACATCCTGGATCGGCTGGGGTAGCCGGGGGGTTCACCCATCGCGCTCACCTCCGCCCGCCGCCAACAGGGCCACGAAGCCGATCCCCCCGGCCACGCCGAAGCCCACCAGGACCGCCATCGAGCCGAAGTCCAGCTCGACCTGGGTGCCGAGCCAGGCGGCGAGGCCGTTGTGGAGGGTGTGGAGCACGATCGCCGGCCACAGGGACCGGGTCTTCACGGTGAGCCAGCCGGTGGCGAGCCCGACCCCGAAGGTCGGCAGCCAGCGGAAGCCATAGAGGTGGGCCACGGCGAAGACCACGGCCTGCACCACGATCGCCGGACCGCTGCCCATGCACTTCCGGAGCAGCCCCAGCACCGCCCCGCGGAAGAGCAGCTCCTCGCACACGCCCGGCAGCAGCGACAGCAGCAGCAGGGTCCAGCCGGCCGCCATCGGGGCGAAGGTCTGCTCCACCAGGTCGGACCAGAAGGGGTCGAGGGGCCAGACGAGCTGCTGGAGCCCCGTCACGAGGACCGCGAAGCCGAGGGTCGCCCCGACCCCGAGGACCCCCAGCCCGAGGGGCCTCCACCCAGGCCAGCGCACCGGCACCAGCTCGGCGAAGGGCAGGCTGAGGACCCGCGGGGCGACCAGCGCCGGCAGGGCATAGAAGACGAGGTGGCTGGTGAGCAGGACCCGGGTCACGTCGGTGCCCCACAGCGCCGGTGACCAGGCGACCACCGAGGAGATGCCCAGGGCCACCAACAGGGCGATCTCCGGCAGCCAGTTGCCCCGTGCACGGCGACGAGCGGTGGCTCCGACGCTGGAGACCTCGGTGCTGCCCGCATCCACCAGCGCCACGCACGCCGCGGTGGCGACGGCCGCGACCGCCAGGCCCACCGCCAGGGCCCAGGGCAGGCTGGAGGGTCCGACGAGGCCCAGGCAGGCCACGACGATCCCCCCCACGGGCACCCAGGGGGCCAGCGAGGCGCTCGTTCCCAGCAGCAGCAGGGCGAGCGCCACCAGCAGGCTGAAGCCCGGCAGCACCCACAGGCTCCGCATCACCGAGGCCCGCAGGTCCGAGGCCGTGAGGAAGGCCAGGAGCTGGACAGGCACCAGCAGCAGCACGCCGACCGGCAGCAGCCAGGGTCGCGGACCGAGGCCCGCCTCTCCCGAGACCGCGGCCCCGGCCCCGTGACCCGCCAGCCCCACCAGCGCCCCCAAGAGCGCCATGCACGTCGCGACCACCAGCCAGGCCAGGACCGGCCCCGAGCGACCACCCGGCACCACGGCCAGGCTCTCCAGCCACCCCCCCGACCGGGCCCGGGGGATCGCCTCCATCACCCAGGACAAGGACCCCATCGCCGCCGCGAGCAGGACCAGGGCGGCTCCCCAGGGGACCCGCGGCCAGCGCACCGGCGTCGGTGGCACCGGGCTCTCGGCGAAGACGAGGTCGACCGTCTGGCGCCAGGGCCCCGCCTGGCCCACGGACTCCGACCGACGCTGTCGCTCGGCGAAGGCCGCCAGCTTCACCTGCTCCGCGACGTCGTCGAGGCGAGCCCCGGAGTGGGTGCCGAGGACCTCGAAGTGCACCCCGGACTCCCCGCCGTCCTCGGTCCAGAAGCGCACCAGCGCCTCGGGGGGAGACAAGGCCTCGGGAAGGTCGACCCAGGCCGGAGCCTCTCCGACCACCTCCCAGACGACCTCCCCCTCGCCCTCCACGGGATCCGCCGGGACCACCAGCGTGGTCCCGAGCAGCGCCTGGGGCCCTCCGTCGAGCCAACCGACCATCAGGTGTGGCACACAGGCCACCAGGAAGACCATCAACACGCCGGCCAGCAGGGCGCGGCGATCCCGCAGCACGAGCAGGAGCTCGATGCGCACCACCGGGATCACCGGGTGCCTCCGGGCGGCACGAGGCTCGCCGGGGTCGTCAGCCTCACCGCCAGCGCCACGGCGACGCCGGCGAGGACCAGGGTGGAGGCGATGGCCACGAGACCTTCGGCCCCGGGCAGGGCGGAGGTGAGGCCCGCCAGCGGCACCCAGGAGGGGGCACCGAGCAGCCCTGCCCCCAGCAGGGCGCTGGTGAAGAGCAGCACCACCGACGACAGGTTCAGGGCCTCCCGGGCGCTGCCCGCACGCACGCCGGGCAGCAGGTAGAGGCTGTTGAGCAGGAGCAGGGCCGCGCCGGCCCGTCCCAGGACCTCGGCACCCGGCAGGGTGAGGTCGACGAGCTGCGAGAGCAGGCCCCAGGCCGAGAACAACAGCAACGCCAGCGCCAGCAGCTCCAGCAGCGTGACCGCCACCAGCCGGGACAGCACCAGGGCCACGGGCGGCACCGGCGTGGCCCCGAAGGACTCGGCGATGCCCTCCAGCCGATCCGAGACCACCGCGATGGGCACGACCTGGTAGCTGATCAGCCCGAGCAGGAAGGCCACGTAGGCGGCGAGGGCGACCTGGAAGCGACCGGTGCCGCTGGGGCCCGCCTCGGCGGGCACGGTCGACCACCAGACGTGGAAGATGTCCGCCCCCTCCCCCACGCCAGCCGCCAGGGCCTGCTCCTCGGCGACACGACGGTTCGCCCGACGCACGCCCTCCCGCAGCGCCTGGCGCGCCGGGCGACGGTGCCCCACCGCGACGAGCCGCACCTGCCAGGCCGGTCCGATGGGCCCCTCCACACCCTCCCCGCTCAGCCACCCCAGCACGGCCGCGTCCACCTCGCCGTCGGCGTAGGCCCGGCCCGGATCGGCCACGACCTCGACCCGCGCTCCCTCCTCCTCCAGGGAGTCGTGCACCCAGAGCTCCTCCGGCAGGTCCGCGGGCAGGGCCACCACCACCGACCGGTTCATGAAGCTGGTGGCGGCGAGCATCGAGGCCGTGATCAGGGGCACCCCCAGCAGGGCCGGCAGGAGCAGGAAGAGGTGGACCTCGCGGGTGCGCAGCAACCTCACCAGCTCCACGCGTACCAGGGTCCCCAGCCCGGCCAGCAGGCTCATCTCAGCGCACCAGGGAGAGGAAGGCCCCCTCCAGGTCGGCCGAGCCGGTGCGCTCACACAGCGCCTCCAGGGTGCCGACGGCACGGATCACGCCCTCGTCGATCACGGCGATCCGGTCGCAGAGGCGCTCGGCCTCGCGGAGCACGTGGGTGGAGAAGACCACCGCCGCCCCGTCGTCCCGCGCGGCTCCGATGTCGCGCAGCAGGGCGTCGGCCGCCACCACGTCCAGGCCCGAGGTGGGCTCGTCGAGGATCAGGACCGGCGGGCGGTGCACGGCCGCGCAGGCGACCCGCAGCCGCTGGCGCATGCCGGTCGACAGCCCCTCGAAGAAGCGGTCGGCGAAGGCCGCGATGCCGTAGCGGTCGATGGCGGCCTCGGCGGCCTGGCGCGGGTCCCGGACCCTCTGGAGCGCGGCGAAGGTCCGGACCGCCTCGCGACAGGTCAGGCGGGGAGGCAGCCCGGAGGTCGCCGAGAGGTAGCCGATGCTGGCCCGGACCCGGGCGGCCTGCCGCCGGACGTCGTGGCCCGCCACCCGGGCCGTCCCGGCCGTCGGCGGGGTGAGGGTCGCGAGCATGCGCAGCGTGGTGGTCTTGCCCGCGCCGTTGGGGCCCAGCAGCCCCAGCACCTCGCCGCCGGCGATGGTGAAGCTGGCGTCCGCGACCGCGACCACCGGGGGTGCCCCGGGCCGCGCCCACTCCCGGCGGAGGCCCTCGGCGACGACCCTGGCCTCGACCGCCCCCATGAGACTCCGCGAAGGACCTCCGCGGTCTAACCCGACCACGGCTCCTGCCCGCGGGGGACGTTAGACCCGCGGGGTGAAAGGTGCCCCCTGGCGTCCCCGCCTTCCCTGGCGCGTCCTCGGCGTCGGCGCAGCGATCACGCTCGGCCTCAGCGCCTGGGCGGTCGCCTGCCTGACCCAGCCCGTCCTGAGGCCGCCGGACACCCCCGAGGTCGAGGAGGCAGCGCCCGACCCGCTCGAGGAGACGGTCCGCTGGATCGTGGCCCAGGGACCCCGCGGCCACACCCAGGTGGAGACCCTGGACCGGATCGCCGACCACCTCACCGAGCAGCTCACCGTGGCCGGCGCCCGACCCACCCAGCAGACCTGGTACGCGGGCGGCGCCCAGTACCGCAACATCCGGGTCCTCTTCGGGCCCGACGAAGGCCCCCGGGTCGTGGTGGGCGCCCACTACGACGCCTTCAAGGGGCACCCCGGTGCCGACGACAACGCCAGCGGCGTGGCCGTCTGGCTGGACCTGGCCCGGCGCCTGGCCGCCTCACCTCCGGCCGGGCCCGTGGAGCTCGTGGCCTACAGCCTGGAGGAGCCACCCCACTTCCGGACCGAGCAGATGGGCAGCGCCGTGCACGCCCGCTCCCTCGCCGAGGCCGGCGTGGAGGTCAAGGCGATGCTGGCCCTGGACTGCGTCGGTTTCTTCACCGACGAGCCCGGCAGCCAGACCTTCCCCGTGGAGATGATGCGCTTCCTCTACTCCACCACCGGCAACACCATCGCCATCGTCGGCCGCACGGACCAGGGGGAGCTGCTGCGCCAGGTCAAGGCGGCCTTCCTGGGTGGCACACCCCTGCCCGCCGAGGCCATCGCGGCGCCGGAGGGCGTGGCCGGCATCGACTTCTCCGACCACCTCAACTACTGGAAGCACGGCTGGCCGGCGGTCCTGGTGACCGACACCGCCTTCTACCGCAACCCGCGCTACCACACAGCCGAAGACACCCCCGACACCCTCGACTATCGACGCATGGGCGAAGTCGGTCGAGGGCTGGAGGTGGCCGTCCGGATGCTGTCCGAGCCCGCCGACTGATCGGCGGCCTCATCGATCTCAGTGATCGTCGTGGTGGCCCTCGTCGCCCATCACGCCGTGGGGGTGGCCGTGAGCGACCTCCTCGTCGGAGGGGGGTCGCAGACCCATCACCTCGGCCTCGAAGACCAGGGTCTCGCCGGCCAGGGGGTGGTTGGGGTCCATGACGATCTCGTCCTCGGTCACCTTGACCACCCAGAAGGGCACGAGCTGGCCCTGGGGGTCCTGGGCGGAGAACTGCATGCCGGGCATGATCTCGACGCCCTCCGGGAAGGCCGCCCGCGGCACCGGCATCGGCTCGCCCTGGCGGAGGCCGTAGCCCTCCTCCGGCGGCACGGTGAAGTGCCCGCTCGCACCGACGGACAGGCCGACGAGCTGCCGCTCGAGACCCGGGATGATGTTGCCGGCGCCGTGGAGGTACGGCAGCGGCTGCCCCGGCTCGGAGCGGTCCAGGACCACCCCGCGCAGGTTCCTGAGGGTGTACTGGATCAGGACGACGACGCCGTCTTCGATGGTCGATGAGGTCATGGAGGCTCCTGTGGGGGACGCCCCCTAACGCAGAGCCGTGCTACAGCTCGCAGGTCTCCGTCATCGCGTCGAACAGCACCTTGGTGGCGAGCTTCAGCTCGGAGGTCTCGTGCTCGGCCTGGCGGAGATCAGCTCGGTGAGGTCGGCGGGACAATTGCCCGAGCCTGAGCCCGACACCGCCCCCTGGAGCAGCGCTACGAGCTCACCGGGGATGGCGAACCGATCTCCGTAGCGCGCGAAGAGCGCCACCGAGGCCCCCGCCAACAGCACGCCGGCCACGGCCAGCGGCCACAGGATGTCCCTGCGTCGACCTGTCATCCGCTGCCTCTGCACCCCGGATCCGGCTCAGATGGTACCCTGATCCAGGTCATGATCAACCACCCGGCCCTCCGGCGTCACCTGGCCGGGGAGCTCGATCCCCTCGACGAAGTCCATCAGCAGGTCGTGGAGCTCCGCCCGCTCGGTCTTGAGGCGGGCCAGGGTCACGCGCCGGCGAGCCCGGGTCAGCCGCACCCGCACCGACCGGGCCGTCTCCCGGGCCACGCGGAGGTAGCGCAGCGCCACCAGCCCACCGAGGATGCCCAGCAGCACCGTCACCAGGCCCGCGGCCACCGGCGCGTCCGGGATGCCCGGGACGGCCGCCGCGAGCTGGGTGTGCCCCCAGGCCGCCAGCAGCCCGGCCAGGCCCCACGTCAGGGGGAAGGCCACCGCGCCGAAGAGGACCTTGACCGTGGCCTCGTCCTTGCGCTTGGCCGCGATGGTCTTGGACAAGGCCCAGAGCCCGAGTGCGACCGGCAGGTTGATCACCCAGCCCAGGAGCACCACGGGCGGCAGGAAGACGAAGACCACCACCACCTGGTGGACCAGGATGGCGGCCATCGACTTGGAGGTCAGGCGTGGACCGCGGTCGAGCTCGTGGTCCTCCATGTTCAGGGCCCGCAGGTCCGCGTCGTACTCCGAGATCCGGGCCCGGATGGCGTCGGTCTCGGCCGGGTGGGTCTCGGCGCGCACGTTGTAGGCCGCCCAGACCCTGGCGAAGCCCAGGGTGCGCTCGGCGATGCGGACCTTGCCCGGATCGGCCCCGGCCCGCAGCGCCCGCTCGGCCCGCACGAGCTTGCGGACCCGGTGCATGAGCTTGTGGAGCTCCCAGCTCTCCGTGGCGTGGACCGCGTCCTTCAGCTCCGCCTCGACGAGGTCGGTCAGGGCGCGACAGCGGGCCCGGTCGACCTCCGGGTCCTCGTCGGCGGCCGGCGTGAGGTCCAGCTCCTCCGGCAGCGTCATCGGCGGATGGAAGGAGACCAGCGCGTTGGAGCGGTAGCTGCGCTTGTGGTCGTAGTGGAGTCCGACCGGCAGGACAACCGGCGGAGGGGCGCCTTCGGGCTGGAGCCGGCGAGCCAGGTAGAAGAACCGGGCCGCGCCGGTCTTGAGCTCCAGCAGGTAGGGAGCGTCGTGGCTGTCACCCTCCGGGAAGAGGCACGAGAACCGGCCAGCGGCGACTTCGGCGGCCAGGGCCTCCAGGCTCCGGGCGTTGGTGGCCCGACGCTCCTCCGGGGTCGCCGCGCTCGCGTCCTGGGACCGGTAGATCGGCACCACCCCGAGGTTCCGCATCAGCCAGCCCAGCACCGGCACCTTGAACAGGCCGTGCCGGGCCCCGAAGACCACCTGGCGCGGGAACTGGGTCAGGATCAGTCCCGGGTCGATCATGCCGTTGGGGTGCCAGGACACCAGGATGCCGCCCCCCTGCTCGGGCACGTGCTCCAGCCCCGTGACCTCTACGCGCCGGAAGAAGAACCGGACGAGCAGGCGGACGAAGGAGACGATCGGACCGTAGAGCGGCGGCATCCCGAGGATTCTACGACCTGACCTCGATCCCCAGGGTCAGGCTGAGCGCTGCGGCGTTCGAGGCCGCGTAGGGCGCCCCCTCCGCGCCCAGGTGGAGGCCGAGCCGGTCGAGCGCCCACCAGGAGGCACCGAAACCGGCCCCCACGTAGGCAGTGTGGCCCACTCCGGCGATGTTCACCGAGGTGACCGGCTCGGTCGGCAGGTAGAAGGGCAGGTGCAGATCGAACACCAACGCCTCCCGCACCACGACACCGGCCTGGGCGAAGCCGATCACGGCAGAGCTCATGGCCTCGTTGGTGTTCGACCGTCCGCCGATGGACCCGGAGAACCAGAAGCGGCCCAGGCCGCGGCCGAGCTGCAGCTCCAGGTCGACGAAGTGGTTGCCGACGGCCGGGACGTAGCTCCAGCCCTCCGGGGTCGCCGACGAAGCCGCCCTGGCCGCGAGGTCGACGTCGCTGAAGGGCTCGGCCCACCCGACCCGGGCCTCGACCGCCACCTGGAGGTGCTCGCTCCACAGGCTCTGCCTCAGCCCGATGGCGTTGGGTCCGAGATACGGCCCCGCCGCGCCCTCGTAGGACGCCCGGCCGATCGGAGTGCCCGTGTAGGTGGCCGTGAGGTCGTCGGTCAGGCCGACCTCGCCGTAGGCGGTCAGCGACAGGTCGACGAAGCGACCGGTCGACCGGACCTCGCCGGCGGCGTCGAAGCCCTGGGAGCCCGCCAGCACCCGGGTGTCGAGCTTGGCGTAGCCCTCCCCCTTGGGCTGGGTCCAGGCTCCGGCGTGGGCCGCGGTGGCGGCCAGCACCAGAGCTGTCAATTGCAGTCCCAGGCGAAGGCCGTGCGCCCTTCGATGCTGCCGTCCCGGCCGTCGTCGAAGAGCATCTCGGAGACCCGGTCCCCCTCGTCGTAGTTGTTGAAGACGTAGGCGAGGCTCTGGGCGCCCGCGGCGTCGAGGGTGATCACGTCGACCCGGTAGACACGACCGTGCTCGTCGAACCTGAACTCCGCCTCCTTCTCGTAGGTGTCGTCGACGCCGTAGTCGGTGCGGTGGCGGAGCTTCACGTCGTCGTAGTCGAAGCGCGCCTCGTAGCGAAGCTCGGGGGTGCCGTCGGCATCGCGATCGTTGTCGTTGATGGTCCAGTACCCGGTGGTGTCGTAGTCCCAGGTCTTGATCTCGATCTCGTCGACCGTGCCATCGACGCCGTCGTCCTTGGAGGTGGTCATGGTCTCGGGGTCGCCGTCGTCGGTGAAGGTGTGGACGACGGTCGACACGGCGTCGATGGTCCCGTCGATGCCCTCGTCGTAGTCGACACGCTCCAGCAGCTCGTCGTCGTCGCGGATGAAGGTCCAGCGGGCGTCGGGGTTCCCGTCACCGTCCTCGTCGAGCTCGGTCACCAGGTACTCCCCCGAGTCCGTCACCTGGTAGCTGTAGGCGGAGTCCAGGACCCCGTCGGCGCCGTCGTCGGTCGAGTAGTAGACGAGGTTGCCGTTGGCGTCGTAGCGGAGATCGTGGGTCTCCTCGAGCTCACCGTCGTAGTCGTCGTCGACCTGGCTGTGGCCGTTGCAGTTGGCGTAGGGGCTGGGTTCGGCGGGAGGAGCCGTGTCGACGTCGCCGATGGTTCCGCCATCACAACCGAGGACGAGGAGGAGCGTCGGGATGTGCATACCCTTGGCGTAGCCGTCAATTCCGGGCCTCGCTACCCCCACCTGGCCTGGTCGAGCAGGCTCAGATCCTCGGGCGGTGCGTCGGGGAAGGTGAGCAGCACGCGCACCGGGGAACGGTCCCGGACCATGATCGGGATCTGGGCGAAGCGGCCATCGGGGAGCTGTAGCGCCAGCTCCAGCCTCTGGCCGACGAGCAGCTCGTCCATCGGCTGCACCCAGAAGGTCAGCTCCGGCGGCTCGCCCTGGATGGCTCCCCTCGCCGCCTCCAGGTCCTGCAGCCTCACGAACACCGAAGCCGGGGGTCCCTTGGAGAACAGCCCCGGCATGGCCACGGGCGGGGCCGGCTCCGGCCTGCGGCGGGGCGGGGGCTGGAGCGGGAGGCTGGCGGGCCCGAGCCTGGCTCGAGCCCGAGACGCGGGGCTCTCGTGCCGCCTCGGCGGAGGGGGAAGGGGGGCGTGGACGACCCGATCCCGCCGGATCTTCTCCGCGCGCGCCCGCTCCTGGCGCCGGGTCGAGCCGGAGGAGGTGGAGACGCTGGGCTCGGGGGGTGGCACGAAGGGCGCCGGCTCGGGCCGGGCCGACTCCTCGGGAGGCACCTCGGCGCCGGGCGTCGGAGGTGGCTTGTCGGGGGCCGGTGCCGGGTCCGGGGGCGGGTCCCGGACGACGCGTCGACCTCGCGAGCCACGAGCGGACACGGACGACTCGGGCTCCCCGGGGTCGGCGTTGATGCGCCCGAGGAACTCCTTCAGGTAGCCCTGGTGGGTTCCGTCGGGGATCGCGAAGCGGGCCACGATGAGGTAGCCCGGCCGCAGGCGCAGCTTCCGGGTGTTGTGGACCTCGTTGACCGTGAGCAGGCCGTCGATGGTGCGCCCCATCTCCCGGAGGTCCACGCGCCCCTCGTAGGTCTCCCGGACGACGAGCTTCTCGGGACACCAGAAGTAGGTCTCGCGGAGCGAGGTCCAGCGGACCTCGCCGGCACGGAGCCCGAACTCCCCCTTGAGCTGCAGCGGCAGGATCCGCGCCATCCGCCGCTTGAGTCGCGCGATCTCCTCGGAGGTGTCCTTCATGTCCCCAGTACCGGCCCCCCAGAGACCGCACACAGGCGGCCAGGCCGACACCCCTCCATTCTAGCAGGATCCGAGGCCCCTGCGCGCTCAGGGGGCACAGGTCCCCGTGAAGGCGAAGTCTCGAAGAAGCACCTCTGGGGCCCTATATGCGCCGCTCACCTCGTTCCAGAATGTCCCCACGGCCGCCAGTGAGCCCCCGAGGCCGTCGAGCCGTCCGAACGCGTCGAGGATGTCCTCGGTGAAGCGCAGATCCCGCACCGCCCGCACCGCTTCGCCATCGCGGATCTCGA
The DNA here is from genome assembly GCA_964501915.1 of uncultured Enterobacterales bacterium. Lineage (GTDB taxonomy): Bacteria > Myxococcota_A > UBA796 > UBA796 > CAJQPC01 > CAYFPX01. The sequence goes on along the minus strand of CAZCVP010000013.1, from coordinate 46,887 downwards.
AGACACCGTCGCGGGTCAGGCCGGTCATGCGGGCCCTCGCCGGATCGAGGAAGCCGTTGACGTAGTGGAAGCGCTGGATGTGGAGGCCGTGCTCGAGCTTCTCGACGAGGCGATCGCCGTCCTCGCCGGGCGCCAGCACGACCGCGCCCGGACGGGCCCCCGGCTCCGGGAAGCGCTCCGAGAGGCCCCAGTGGCCAGTGCTGCCGCAGCCCGCACGGACGGCGCTGTGCCGATCGTGGACCACCCCTCGACCCACGCCGGCCTCGACGAAGGTCACCGGCCGACGCGCCACGCCCTCGAGATCGAAGGGCACCGGCAGCTCCTCGGCCTCCGGCCCGGGGTCGAAGAGCGTGACCCGGTCCGAGGTGATGCTCTCCCCGAGCCGGCCGGCCAGGAAGCTGGTGCCGTCCGCCAGGCTCTTGCTGCCGAAGGCGATCGTGCCCAGCCACTCCATCAGCTCGATCACCGCGGGAGGCTCCAGGACCACGTCGTAGCGCCCGGGGGCCAGGTCGTGAGGCTCCCGTCCCTGCCAGGCCACCCGCGCGGCTCGGGTCGCCAGCGCCGCCAGGTCCACGTCCTGCTGGCGCGCCCGCAGCGTGCCGCCGTGGCCGGTCGCGAGGCCACAGGAGGCGATCAGCCGCGCCTGGGCCGCCGTCCCCCGGTGGGTGCGAACCAGTCCACGCGTGTTGGCGACGGCGACGGCCTGGGCGGTGCGGACCACCACCCCGGCGAGCCGGGCGTCGTGGGCCCGGGCCCGCTCGAGCGCTCCAGCGACCGCCGCAGCCTCCGCCTCGGGGTCTCCGAGGGCGGTCGCCACATCCCAGCTCTCCGCCGAGACGACCTCGCCGGCCTCGCGGGGGCCGGGCAGCCCCGGGTGGTCGGCCACCGCCGGAGAGACCCGCGCCGCCGCCACCGCCTCGGCCACGGCCCTGCGCAGGCTGGCGGCGTCGAGCTGGTTGGTGAAGGCCGCACCCTCTGCGCCGTCGATCACCGCCCGCACCAGGACCCGCACGTCGTCGATCTCCGAGCTGTAGAGCGCCACGCCGTTACCCAGGCGGGTGACCCGGCGGCGGGTGGCCGTGACCGTGGCCTGGAGCGGCACGCCCTCGGCCAGCTCGCACACGGACCGGGCCAGGGCCCCGGCGCCGTCCCTGGTCGGCAGGCCGCGTGCGTCGGTGGGGGCGGGCAGGGCCGTCACAGGAGCCGCACCCGTCGGAAGCGAGCCGGAGCACAGCCGTGGCTCACGTGCATGATCTGCATCGGATCGCCCTTGCCGCAGAACGCCCAGCCCCACTGCTCCCACGCGGCCTCGGAGCAGATGGCGTCGCAGGACCGCCAGAAGCTCGGCGTGCTGCCGGTGTAGACCGGGTCCCGGTACAGGCCCACGAGCTCTCCCTCGCGGATCTCGTAGGCCGCCTCACAGCCGAACTGGAAGTTGAGCCGGAGCTGGTCGATGCTCCAGCTTCGGTTGCGCGACAGGAGCAGCCCGCGCTCGGTGCTGGAGACCAGGTCGTCGAGGGTGCCCGCCCGGCCGGGGGCCAGGTTGACGTTGACCATGCGCACGATCGGTGGGTGGTTCCAGGCGTCGGCCCGCATCGCCGCAGCACCCGGTGTGCCCAGCCGTGCCGCCGACTCCCGCCCGCTCAGCCAGCCCCGGAAGACACCGTGCTCGACCAGGTCCACCCGCCGGGCGGGCGTGCCTTCGTCGTCCCAGCCATAGGAGCCCGCGGCCCCCGGGGTGGAGGCCTCGGCGTAGAGGTGGACGAGGTCCGAGCCGAACCGTCGCCCGCGCCAGTCCGGCTGGAGGAAGCTGCCTCCGGCGAGGCTCATCTCCTCCCCGAGCACCCGATCCCCCTCGGACGGGTGGCCCACCGACTCGTGGATCTGCAGGGAGAGCTGGGCCCCGTCGAGCAGGATGTCCCACTCGCCGGAGGGCACCGGCTCCGCCTCCAGGAGCTTGCGGGACTCCTCGGCGAGCCGCGGGCCTTCCTCGTCGATGTCGTGGGCGAGCACGTGCTCCCAGCCCCGACCGGCCACGTTGCCCTCGAAGCCCTTGGGCCAGCTCCGCACCTGGAAGCGCCCGTCGGCCCTCGACGTCGCCACCAGCGACAGCCCGGTGATGACCTGCTCCTGGGTCCAGTCGGAGCCCTCCGTGGACCGAAAGCTCGTGGCGGTGCGCATGGCGAGGGTCGTGGCCTCGCGCACGTCGGCACCGGCCATGGTCGCCACCGCACGCTGGAGCAGATCGACCTTGTCCGCCAGCGGCACCGCGAAGGGATCGATCTCCATCGGCGCGGACCAGTGTCCGAGGGCCGGCGGCTGCACCCCGACGTCGATCTCGTCATAGGCGCTCGGAGCACCGAGCCGGGCCAGGGCAGCCGCCCGCTCGGCCAGGTGGTCGGCTGCCCCGAGGTCCCGGGAGGCGGCGAAGCCCCAACCCCCGTCGAGCACCCGCACGCCGATCCCGTGCTCCAGGGTGCGGGTCTGGAGCTCGACCTCCCCGTTGCGGATCCGCAGCCACTGGATGTCTCGCTCGACGCCTCGGACCTCGCCCAGGCGCACACCGAGGCGTCCCATCCTGTCGAGGGCGCGATCGAGCGCGGTCCGCAGGGCCACCTCCAGCTTGAACGAACACCGGGGCGCTATCCTCTCCCCGGATGGGCACCTTGTCTACCAGGACGCTCGACGGGCTGGGCCGCTGGGCCATCGAGAGGCTGCGCTGGCTCCCGGAGTCGCTGCGTCTCCTGGTCGCCTCCGTGACCCAGGTCGTCCTGGACCGGCACCCGACCCGTGGGGTCCAGCTCCGCCAGGCACGCCGACAGGTCCTCTTCACGGGCGTCCAGGCCCTGCCGATGGTGACGACCGTGGCGGTGGTGCTCGGGGCCACGCTGATCATCGAGTCCCTGCCCACCGTGCCCAAGGTCGGTGCCGAGACCCTGCTCGGCACCATCTGGGTCCACGTGGTGGTGCGAGAGATCGGTCCCTTGATCGCGGGGCTGATCGTGACCGGACGCACCGGCGGCGCCGTGGCGGCGGACCTGGGCTGCATGAAGGCCGGCGGCGAGGTCGAGGCGCTGCGCACCATGGGCATCGATCCGCTGGCGCTCCTGGTGGCGCCCCGCATCTTCGGCATCACGACCGCGACCATGGCGCTGACCATCACCCTGGTCCTGTTCACCATCCTGGCCGGCATCGGGGCGGCGCTGCTGGCCCCATGGATCCAGGGAGAGGTGCTGATCTGGGCCCTGCTCGGCGCCCTGGACTTCGAGGACCTGACCATCGCGATCGTGAAGGGGGGACTCTTCGGGGTCGCCATCTCGGCGATCGCCTGCCACAGGGGGCTCGAGGTCTCGCGGGCGATCACCGAGGTCCCCATCGCCGTGGGCGCCACGGTCGTTCGCTGCATCGTGGCGATCATCTTCCTCAACGGGCTGTTGAGCGTGCTGTGGCTGCTGTGAGCGCCAGCGATGCGCCGGCCGTCTCCTTCGAGGAGGTGCGCCTGGACCTCGGGACCCAGCCCGTCTTTCGGGGCGCCAGCCTCGACGTCGGGCCCACCGAGGTCGTCGCGGTGCTCGGCGCCGTGGGCACGGGCAAGAGCTCGGTGATCCGGCTCGCCTGCGGTGCCCAGGCACCGGACCGGGGCTGGGTCACGACCCTCGGCGTGGACCCGGTCCAGGCCGTCGAAGCCACCGTCGGGCGCATGGGCGTGCTCTTCCAGACCCACGGCATGCTGGCCACGATGACCATCCGCGAGAACCTGACGCTGCCGCTGACCTACCACCGCCGCGTGCCCCCCGATCGCCTGGAGGCGACGGTCCGGGAGGCGATGGACGTGGCCCGGCTGGACCGCTCCGAGCTGGACAACCGGCCCGCGGTGCTCAGCGGTGGAGAGCTGCGGCGCGCCGCGCTCGCCCGCGCCTGGCTCACGGGCTCCGAGCTCCTGCTGCTGGATGACCTGCTCCGGGGCCGGGAATTCGACGACGTCGCGGCGTTCCGCGCCTTCCGGGAGCGGGTCCTGGCCCGCCACCCCGCCGCGATCCTCTTCACCACCCAGGACGTCTCCCTCGCCTGCGAGATCGCCGACCGCATCGTGGCCGTGGTAGACCACGACCTCGTGGAACTGGACCCGACGCAACCCGTGAGCGCGATCGCGGCGCTGGCCCTGGGGATCGGAGCATGAGCCGGCTTCCCGGCGAGCGGTTCGTGGGGGTCTTCCTGCTGCTGGCCGCGGGAGCCGTCGCGGCCGTCGCCGTGGCCGTCGGGACCCAGAAGAACCTCTTCGAGGACCGCTACCACTACACCGCCCGCTTCAACCGCGGCCACGGCCTCGCGGAGGGCACCGGCGTCTACGTGGTGGACATCGAAGCCGGCCGCGTGCGGTCGATCGAGCCGGGTCTGGGCAACGACGGCCGCCTCTACGTGGAGGTCGGGTTCGATGTCCGGGAGGGCTTCCTCCCCTACCTCAAGGAGGACAGCGTGGCCTCGGTGAGCGCCCTCACCGTGGCCGGGGAGTTCATCGGCGGCAAGGTGCTGGAGATCCGGCCCGGCTCGCGGGACAGCAAGCTGTTGCGGCCGGGCTCCGAGATGATCTCCCTGGACAGCGAGGAGGGCCAGGCCCTGCTCGGACGCACGGCGATGGGGTCGTTGCCGGGCGAGGTCGAGGATCTGATCCACCACGCCAGCGAGCTGTTGTCGGCGCTGAACGACGAGGAAAGCTCCCTGCGCAGGGCCATGGGCGCCCTCGACGACCTGGGGGAGGCGGACCTGCCGGAGGCGATCGCCCAGGTCCGCTCGCTGGTCGACGAGCTGGCCGGCGCGGGGGAGCTGGCCGGGACCCTGCGCTCGCTCCAGGACCTGCTGGCCAGGGTCTCCGACGAAGACAGCAGCCTGGGACACCTGCTTGTCGACGACGCCGAGCTCTACAAGAGCATCGCCGTCGCCATGGAGTCCCTGAACAAGGCCAGCGTCGCGGCCGACGGCACCTTCGGAGTGGTCGAGGGACAGACCGTGCCGGCGCTGGGGGGCTCCATGGACGAGCTCACCGTCTCGATGAGGCAGATGCGCGACGTCATGAGCCAGCTCGAGACGACCATCGTCGACCTCAACCGGGTCCTGGGCCAGGCCGAGCACGTGCTCGGCTCGGTGGAGCAGACCCGCTTCATCCAGAAGCACGCCGACGACGACGATGACCGCTGAGAGGAGGAGGTCCGTGGACCGACGCGAGCTGCTGCGCGAGGTGGGGGCGGTGCTGGCCCTGGCCCTGGGTGGAGGAGGACTGGTCGGCTGTGCGACGACCGGGGGCCGGAGCCGGGGCTCGGTCGCTCCCGGGGCCTGGCTCGGCGAGGTGGACCGGGTCGGCACGCGGCTGCGCAACCTGGAGCTGCCCGCCGAGCTGAGGCGCCACATGGCCCGCCTGCGCCTGTCTCCAGCGCTCTTCGGCGACACCTTCTGCGCCCTGCACGGCGTGGCCGCCTTCCGCGACCTGCCGCCGGGTCTGCAGCGGGACCCGGACATCCAGGGTCGGCTGCGGCGGGACGGCGAGGTGCTCGGGCGCTCCCTGGTGGAGCTGACGGCCTACCTGGAGCGCCTGACGCCCCAGGACCGCGCGGACCGCGCCCGGCTGCTCGCCGGCGAGCCCGGCCTGCTGGCGAGCCTGCGCACGGCGATCACCGAAGAGGGCCAGGCCTCGGGGACCGCCCCGGAGCGCCTCGGACGGGTCCTCGAGATGCTCGACCACATCACCTGGCGCCTGACCCACCAGGCCCCGGACCTGCTGATCGACACCTGCATCGAGCAGATCGACCGCGCAGCCGAGCACGTGGGCCTGGAGCGCCGGGGGGCCGCGGTGACACCGGTGCCGGACTGGCAGCCGGCGGGCAGGCCGGGCGAGCCTCCCCCCACCGCGGCGCTCTCCCAGCGGGAGCAGACCCGCGTGGTGGGCGAGGTCATCAAGCACATCGGCCAGATCATCTGCCTCTTCGGCCTGCTCTGCGGGGGTGTGGCCGCCGGCTCCGTCCTGGTGGTCGGCTGGGCCTACTCCGCCCTCGGCTTCACGCTGGCGGCGTTCGTGGCCATCCTGGGCCTGGTGCTGACCCTCGTCGGGGCGTTCATGAACAACCCATGAGCCCTCGGAGCCACGTCTCGAAGGGCTCCGAGGCCACGACGTCCCGGGCCCGCTCGACCGCCAGGTCCCGCACGTGGGGGCGCCAGCCCTCCTCCAGTCCGGAGCCCGAGAGGAAGTCCTTGGCGCTGCGGTCCCCCGCTTCCGCGACGGCGGCCTTCAGGGCGGCCTCCAGGGCCTCCGAGAGGCCGTCCCAGCGGGCGACGGCCCGCACCAGGGCGGCCACGTCGGTCACCAGCCCATCGGGATCCAGCTTCTCCAGCTCGCGCCGGTAGCGCTCCACCGGCAGGTCGAGGACCGCGTCGAGGCCATCGGCCCGCCAGGCGCCGAACTCGTCGGCGAGGTCCGGGGCGCACATGCGGGCCACGGACAGGTCGAGAGCGCCACCGATCGCCCCGTCCAGGAAGACCTGGACCTTGCCCTCGAGCTGGCGCTCCAGCTCGGCGCCGACCACGGCGGCCACCCCCTGGGCGGCCCCGAGGAGGTTGCCCAGGCGACCACGCCCCGAGGCGAGGGGCTTCTGGGGCAGGGTGGACTTGATGGTCCGGGCGAAGTCCGTGAGGGTCTGCGAGAGCACCGCTCGCAGGAGGTCGTTCATCGCCTGGTGGTCCAGCAGCGCCCGCACGATCACCGGGTCCGGCACGTAGGGCCGCCGGAGCAGGTCCTTCACGGGTCCGAGCAGCTCACCCGGCACCCGCGGCCGCAGGGCTCCCGAAGCGCCCTCCGTGCGGTCCAGCGCCGCCTGGAGGTGCTCGCGGACCCAGTCCTCGGTGCGCTGGTCGTCGGCCGAGACCCGCAGTCCCTCGACCACCCGCTCCGCCAGCCAGGCCGGGTCGACCAGCTCGGACACCGGCCGCGCCAGCAGGTCGTCGAGGACCAGGTCGACCAGGCCCTCGATGACCGCGTCATCCTGGCGGAGCCGGTCGAGCAGTGCGTCGGCGGTGGACATGGCGAGCCGATAACCTCCAGAGCGATGTTTGATCACGAGCCGGTCCGCGTCCTGCCGCCTCTGAGGGCCAGGCTGCTGCTCTGGACGATCGCGGGCAGCGTCGTGGTCGGGCTGCCGCTGATGTGGGGGCTGGCCTGGGTCCTCGATCGGCTCGGGCTGATCGAGGGACCGATGGCCCCCATCGAGGTCCACTACGAACCGCTTGGGGACCCCGAGGACTGACGCTCAGAGCAGGTCGACGTCGATCTCCGTCATCGGCTCCTTGCCCACCTTCACGCGGCGGGCGCAGAGGCCAGCCTCGGGCAGGACGAGCTCGAAGTAGAACCTCGCCGTCTGGAGCTTGCTGCGGCGCAGGGCGCTGTCCGCGGGCAGGTCCATGACCGCCTGGAGCTGCTTCAGCCAGACGTGGCCCAGGGTCACCAGGGCGAACTGCCGCAGGTAGTCGTTGGCCACGGCGCCCAGGACCTCGTGGTCCTTCTGGGCGGAGGCCGCCAGCGCCATGGTGGTGCCCTGGAGCCGGGCGGCCTCACCGCCGAGCTTCTCGGCGAACGGCGCGAGCTCCGGCACCGCCCCGCACTCGGCCAGGACGCCCATGATCTCGGCGGCGAAGACCTGCATCAGCCGACCGCCCTTCATCGGGAGCTTGCGACCCACGAGATCGAGGGCCTGCACGTGGTTGGTGCCCTCGTAGATCATCGCGATGCGCACGTCGCGCATGTGCTGCTCGACGGGCCAGTCGGCCGTGTAGCCAGCGCCCCCCATGACCTGCATGGCCTCGTTGGTGTTGAGGAAGCCCTGCTCGGAGCCATAGGCCTTGATGATCGGGGTCAGCAGCGCCACGAGGTCGGAGGCCTTCTGCTTCTCCTCCTCGTCCACCGCGTGGTGCATGAGGTCGTAGTTCATCGCGATCCAGGTCGCGAGCCCCCGCAGGCCCTCGGTGGTGGACTTGACGGTGAGCAGCATGCGGCGCACGTCGGGGTGCACCAGGATGATGTCCGCGGCGTGGTCCCGGTCCTGCATCGCCGGGTTCAGGGAGCGGCCCTGGCGCCGGTCCCTGCAGAAGCTCAGGGCGGCCTGGTAGGCGGCGTCGCCCAGGGCCAGGCCCTCGACGCCGACGTTGAGCCGCGCGGCGTTCATCATCGTGAACATCGCCCGCATGCCCTTGTGGGGCACGCCGACCAGCCAGCCCTCGGCGTCCTCCAGGTTCACGACGCAGGTGGGGGAGGCGTGGATGCCCATCTTGTGGTCCGTGCCACCGCAGAAGACGGGGTTGCGGCTGCCGTCCTCGAGGAACTTCGGCACCACGAAGGTCGAGATGCCCTTGATGCCCGGAGGGGCATCGGGAAGCCGCGCCAGCACGAGGTGGATGATGTTCTCCGCCAGGTCGTGCTCGCCGAAGGTGATCCAGGTCTTGGTGCCCGTGAGCTTGTGGTGGTCACCGAACTCCGTCGCCCTCGTGCTGACCAGGCCGAGGTCGGTGCCGCACTGGGGCTCGGTGAGGCACATGGTGCCCGCCCACTCGCCGGTGATGAGCCGCGGCAGGAGCCGCTCCTTCAGGGCGTCGGAGCCATGGGCCTCCAGCGCATCGATGAGCCCGGCCGTGAGCCCCGGACACATCGAGAAGCTCTTGTTGGTGGCGATGAGGACCTCGGTGGCCGCGTTGTAGACCGCGTAGGGGGCCCCCAGCCCACCGTGCTCCGGGTCGAAGGGGAGACTGGTGAAGCCGTTCTCGCAGAAGCCGGCGTAGGCCTCCTTGAAGCCGTCGGGAAGCTCGACCTCCTGGGTCTCGGGGATGAAGCGCACGCCATCGACATCGCCCTTGCCATTGAGCGGCAACAGCACCTCGACGCAGAACTTGGAGTACTCCTCCAAGAGCGCCATGCAGGTCTCGAGGTCGAAGTCCTCGAAGGGTGCGAGGGCGGCGATCTGGCTCTCGTAGCCGAAGGCCTGGAAGAGGAAGCGGATGTCGTCGAGAGGAGGGGCGTAGTTGCTCATGACCCCCCGTTAGCGACGTGCGGGGAGCCGGGCAATGCTCTGCGTCAGGCCGAGGTCACCACCGGGCTCGGGGTTCCGACGCTGGTCAGCCAGAGCTGGTGGGCGGCGCGCGTCGCTCCGACGTGCAGCAGGCGGCGGTGATGCGCCGTGTCCGGGTAGTACCGGGCCGAGGCCTCCACGAGGATCACGTAGTCGAACTCGAGGCCCTTCACCTCGCTGAGCTCGGTGACCTCCACGCCCGGAGCGAACGAGAAGCACTGATCCACCACCCGCTGGAGACGCGGGACACGGGCGGTCTCCAGGCCCTCGGCGTAGAGCCGGCTCAGGGCCTCGGTGGGACAGATCAGGGCGACCGAGGCGTTGGGCTCGTGGCGCTCGAGGTCCTTGAGCGCATCGGCCAGGTGCCCCACGCAGGCGCCGTGGTCGGTGAACCGGAAGAGCTCGACCGGGTCGCCCTCGCGACTGGCGACCATCAGGTCGTCGTCCTCGACCAGCTCGCCGAGCAGGCGGACCGCGAAGGAGGTGATGGAGCGGGTGGACCGGTACCCGACCTTGAGCGAGCTGACCTCGGTGCCGGACAGGCCCATGCCCGCGAAGGCCTCCTCCCAGGAGGTGAAGCCCGCCCCCTCCATGACCTGCTGCTGGGTGTCGCCGGACAGGGTCACGCAGCGACGCTCGCCCGTGGTGCCCAGCAGCACCTTGATCTCCAGCGGGGAGAAGTCCTGGACCTCGTCGACGACGAGGTGGGAGTAGCGCAGCACCGACTTCTTGCGCTTCAGCGGACCGGCACGGAGCTGGTGGAGTCGCAGCAGGATGGCGTCGTCTTCCTGGTCCAGCTCGGCGCGAACCGTCGAGTCCCCGTCGGCCCGGTCGAGCACCGCCGCCTGGTGCTGGCGACTCCAGTCCTGGATCTTGTAGAGATCGGCGTCCGAGAACTCCCCCGGGGCGTGCACGGCGAGCTGCCGCCGGAGGTGGCGGAGGTCCGTGAAGATCCGGGCCCAGTCCTCGAAGGCTCCACGGGCGGAGCGGGGGGCCGAGACCCGCTGGACGTGCTCCTCCAGGATCGGCAACAGCGCCTGGTGGAGCTTCAGCCGGCTCACCGCCTCTGGGGTGTTCTCCGAGCGCTGGCGGGGCAGGAAGGGGAACTGTCGCTTCACCAGGGCCCGGCTCCAGGCCTTCCAGGTCGTGACCGGGACCCCTTCGACCCCCAGGGCCGGCAACACCTGGGAGATGTAGTCCCGCAGGGCACGCCCCCAGACGACGACCGCCATCCTCGCCGGGTGGAAGGTGCGCGGGTCGTCGTAGGTGAGCCAGGCCACCCGGTGCAGCGCCACGGTCGTCTTCCCGGAACCCGCGGAGCCCCGCACCACCACCAGGCCGCTGTCGGACCGGGTGATGAGGGAGAACTGCTCCGGATCGATCAGCGCGGCGATGTCCGGCAGGTGCTTGTCCCGCCGGACCTGGCGCCCGTCCCGAGCCGAGCCCAGGCGACGCCCGCCGCCACCGGTCCGGGAGTGGGCCAGCAGCGTGGTGCCCTCACCCCCGGCCAGCCGCGGGCCGGTGCCCTCGAAGTGGCTCCAACGCTGGCCGTCCTGGACGAAGGTGCCCTGGGGGGAGACCACCCTCCGCAGTCGCCCGTGCTCCACGGTGACCGTGCGCCGCGCCTCGACGACACCCTCCAGCAGGATCTCCCCGATCTCCTCTTCGTACTCCTCCCCTTCCCGGTACTGGTAGAAGACCCGCGAGATGGGCGCGTTGCGCCAGTCCACGATGCGCAGGCCCTTCTCCACGCGGGTGGCCTTGCCGAGGAAGAGGTCTCGCGCGCTCCCCCGCTCCCCGAGGCGCAGGTGGGCGAAGTAGGGGCTGTCGGGGTCGACCTGCGCCGTCGGGCGGCCTGCCCGGAGCTGCCGCAGCACGGCGTGAAGCTGGTCGTACTGCTGGAGCATCGCGGCGAGGTCTTCGTTCTTGGCGTGCGCGAGGTCCAGCCGAAGGCGATCGAGCTCCTCCAGGATGTGCCGATCCGAGGCGCCCTGGACCACCGGTCGCTCCAGCAGGCGCTGACGCACGCCCGAGAGCAGGGTCAGCTCCTCCTCGACGACGCGCGGGACCACGCTCTCGGTGGGTTCGATCTGCGACACGGCGGCCTCGGAAACAGCGGAGTCTAATCCCCGCTGGAGCAGGCGGTAGTCCCTCCTGTTCGTTGCACGCCCGATGCGGACTGAACTCCGCCGAGATAGCGGTGGAGGCCGACTCCGGGAGTCGAGATGGCCCGCACCCTGCTCGTCGCCGCCTTCATCGCCGTGCTCGTGGCCTGTGGCTCGAACAACGACACCCCCGCGCAGGGCGCCGCGGCGCCCGCGACCGAGGTCGACCGTGGTGGACCACCCTGGGCGGCCTTCCAGGACCAGGGAGCGCTGTTCGTGAAGGCCGGTCGGGCCTCGGGGCTGGTCATGGACTCCGCGGTCACGGTGCTCGGCGCCCCCGTCGCTGGCACCACCAACCGCCGCATCATCGGCTTCGGCAACGTCGCCGAGGTGTGGGACGACATGGTCCGCGTCGACACCACCCACCTCGACCCGGGCGCGGTCGGCCAGGGCATGGTGGCCCGACGTCCGGAGAAGTCCGACCTCGCCGTGGTCACCAACCTGCCCAAGAAGTAGTCCGGTGGTCCTGCTCCTCCTCGCTCCGGCCCTGGCCGGAGACTGCGAAGTCGTGCCCCTGGAGGTGGTCGGCAGCCTCCCCGACGACGACGCCGTCAGCGTACCGCTGGACGCCCGCGTCATCGCCATCCTCGGCGACGGCAACGGCGACCCGGACGACTGGACGATGTGGCTCAGGCCCCCCGATGACAGCGAGGTCGCCGGCACCACGGAGAGCTGGTGCCACACCGACGGCGGTCCGGACGAGCGGCGCTGCTGGCTCACCCTGACCCCCGACGAGCCCCTGCTGCCGGACACCGTCTACGACATCCTCATCGAGGCGGACGAGGACGCCGGCGTGCGAGACGAGCTGGTGTGGCACCAGATCACGACCGGATCCGGGAGCGCCCCCACCGTCGAGGGTCAGCCCCGCGTGGACGTGCTCGACGCTCGGGACCTGGAGACCGACTGCGGCTGGGAGGCGGGCCGGCGCTGGGAGCTGACGGTCCAGGCCGCTTCGGCCGACCTCTACGGACTCAGCCTCCTCCACGTCTACAGCGTGGAGGAGGGTCAGACCACGGCCCACGTCGCGACGCGACCGGTCTCCCCATCGGGCGGCCTGGTGTCCGTCGAAGTCGCCCGGGACATCGACGATCCCTGGACCGGGTGCTTCGTGGCCATCCAGGAGGACAACTTCGGCGACCGCAGCGTGGCCTCGGACATCGCCTGCTACGAGCCCCCGCTTCCCGACGACGGCGGCCCGAGCGGCGAGGTCGACGTGGGCGGCTGCGCGGCCACGCCTCGGCCACACGGCGGCGGTGGGTGGATCGGACTCGTCGGCCTCATCGGCCTGGCGAGCCGCAGAAGGGGCTTACTCAGCCGCCCTTCTCCAGCTCCTTGGCCGCGTCCTTGAACTCGTCCTTGCGGTCGCCGCCGTACTCCTTGCCCTTCTCGCGCAGGACGGGGGCCAGGGTGGCGTCACCGGTCTTGACCATCGTCCGGGCGGCGTAGATGGCGACGTCCTCGGAGGGATCGTCGAGCATCGAGACCAGGAAGTCACGGTCGGCCGGGAGGGGGTTCTTGGCCCAGACCCGCATCACCGAGGTCCGCTCAGCGTCGGGCAGGCCCTTGGTGGCGTCGTAGATCGCCGGGCGTCCCAGCTCGGAGTCGATCGCCAGGAGCCCGTAGATCGCGTCGCGGCGCACCATCGCCGAGGCGTCGTTGAGGCCGTGGGCGATCATCGCCTCCTCCATGCCGTCCCAGGTGACCTTCTTGGCCACGGTGAGGGCCTTGCGCCGCACCCCCTCCTCCGGGTCCTCGGCCATCGCCTCGATGACCACCGGAGCACCGACCGCCTCGTCCGCCATCTTCTGGAGCACGACCAGCGCCTTCTCGCGGTTGGGACGGTCGGTGTCCTGGCGGGCCATGTGGACCGCGGTCGGCACCGCCTCGGGGGCTCCCAGCTTCTCCAGCGTGCCCAGCGCTTGGGCCCGCAGCACCCGGTCCCCACCGGTCTTCGCGAGCTCGGCCAGCGCCGGTCCGGCCTCCATCACCTCCTTGTCGACGATGTAGTCCATGCAGTCGCGCTTCACGTCCTTGGGCTGCGATGTGAGGCAGTCGACCAGCTCGGCGTCGCTGGCCTTCTTGGCCTTGAAGCCCGCGTGGGCGACCGAGGGCACGGCGAGCAGGGCGAGGGCGAGGGCGAGGGTGCGGGACAGGGTCATGGGGGGCCTCCGATGGCGGGCGTCGGCGGAGACTACCGCGGATCCGAGGCGAGGCTCCCGGCGACCCGCGTTAGAGCGGCGGCATGTTCACCTGGCTGATCCTGACCCTCGCGTGCACCCTTCCGGCGGGCGAGACCTACCCGCTGACCGGCACGGTGCTGGAGGTGCACGAGCACTCCGTGCTGGTCGACCACGAGGCCGTCGAAGGGCTGATGGGACCGATGGCGATGGCCTTCGACGCCGAGCCCGCCCTGCTGCGGGAGCTGGAGCCGGGCGACGAGATCCGGGCCCTGCTGCTGGTCTCCAAGGGCAGCTACCGACTCGCCGGCCTCGAGGTCACCGGTCACCACCCCCTGCGCCGGAGTGACCTGCCCCCTCCGGCGCCGTTGCGCGCCGGCGAGGTCCTGCCGGCGCTCTCGATGCCCACGACCAGCGGGACCTGGACCCTCGGAGCCGACCAGGGCACGCCGACCGCCCTGACCTTCCTCTTCACGACCTGCCCCGATCCGGAGGCCTGTCCCCTGCTCGCCACGAAGCTCGCCGCGCTCCAGGCCAGGGTCGCCGGTCGGGCGCGCATCCTGGCCGTGACGCTGGATCCGGATCACGACTCCTTGGAGGTGCTCGCGGCCTGGGGCGGCCACTACGGCGCGGACCCGGACACCTGGGCCTTCGGACGGCTGGAGCTCGACCCCCTGACCGGGCTCCTGGCCCGGGCCGGGGTCAACCGGCTCCGCGACGAGGGCCCCATCGCGCACAACCTCGCCCTGCTCGTGCTCGACGCGAAGGGCCGCCTGGTCCTCGACGCGAGGGACAACAACTGGGACCCGGACACGGTCGCTGCGGCCCTGACGGGCGTCGCCGATCCCTGAGCCCTGGATCCAGAGGGGCCGCCAGTGATAACCATCGGTCATGGCGGAGCACCCGCTTCAGCCGGCCACCCGGGCACGGGACGCCGGCCCCCTGTCCGATCTCGAGGCGGCCCTGGAGGCGTGTGCCGACCTCCTGGACGGGGAGGTGCGTCTCGCCCCGGACCAGCAGGTGCCCTGGCCGATCCAGGTCGCGCTCGACCACGCCGAGCACGGGCCCTGGGTGCGGCGCTTCCTCGCCGGGGACCTCCAGCGGCCCTCCCGGCGCGATGCCGTGCGCTGGCGGGTGCTCCAGGCCGACCTGCCCCAGACCCTGCGCGAGCTGGCTGCCCGGACCTTCCCCCTGCTCGCTCGGGGGGAGGGAGAGCAGGTCCAGCTTCGCCTCTCCGGTGTGCTCTCGGCCCTCGATCGGGCCCGGCGCGATCCGCCCCCACAGCTCACGGCGCTCTCCTCCGAGCGGGTCCGAGCGCTGGACATGGCCACTCGCTTCCTGGCGGACGACCCCGAGCTCGACGAGACCGAGGAGGTCCACCGCTGGGGCCTCTTCGGCCGCCCGGAGGTGCGCGGAGGGCTCTGGGGCCGCATGGTGGCCTGCGAGCTCCTGGCCGAGAGCCGCCTCTCCCTGGAGACACCGCTCGCTCGAGCCCTGCGCCTCGCGGACGCCGATGGCTGGCGCACCTTCCCCACCCACCGGGACATCCCGCCCGACGCCGAGCTCGCCGGGCTGGCGCTGCGCCTGGCGGCGCGGGCCGGCTGGGGCGGACACTCCGCGGTCCTGCGAGCCGAGGCCGCGATCGTCGACCACCTCGACGAGGACGGCATCCCCCAGATCTGGCTCGTCCACGGCACCCGGACCGATCCGGACGCCGCTCGTCGTCGCTGGCCCCAGGGCCGGTGCCCCGTCGCCGCCTCGAGCGCCCTGCTGGGGCTCTGGAACCACGACACCGCCGCCCACGCCGACCGGGTCCGCCAGGGCCTGGGGGCCATCGCGGCCTGGGTGGTCTCCCACCCCCAGCTCACCTCGCCCTTCTACAGCGCCTCGATCTGCGACGCCCGGGTGCTCCAGGCCCTGCGCGGCGTGTTGCCGGGTCACTGGCGGAGTGCCGAGGCCGTGCTGGTCGATCGCATGCTGGCGCGCCAGGAGGTCTCCGGGCGACTGGGCAACTCCCTGGAGACCGCGCTCTGCGGCGTGGAGCTCCACCGGGCCGGCGCCCTGGACTGGCCGGAGACCCTGGTGAGGGCCCTGGTCGACAGCCAGATGGCGGACGGCGGCTGGGGTCCGGACGTGGTCCGCGCCACCGTGCTCCATCCGACCTCCAGCGGCTTCGGCTCCCGCGTCGTGACCACCGCCGCCTGCTGGAGGGCGCTGTCGTCGAT
Source organism: uncultured Enterobacterales bacterium (assembly GCA_964501915.1). Classification (GTDB taxonomy): domain Bacteria; phylum Myxococcota_A; class UBA796; order UBA796; family CAJQPC01; genus CAYFPX01. Next base: position 31,216 of record CAZCVP010000013.1, on the reverse strand, counting down.
CCAGGTGCCGGAGCGCTGAGGCTCGGGCCCCCAGGTGAAACCGGGCTGTCATCGGACCTGCGACGTATCCAGGGTAGCCTGCGGCTGAGCACCACCCCGTCCCTGGTGGTGCTCTGAGGCAAGGCATGACACGCGCCTCTCCCCCCTCGATCGAGCATGCGCCGGGGTCGGCCCGCCCCTGGACCCGCATGCTGAGAGCGTCCAACTCGCCGACGGCGATCGTGTCCGCCACCCTGCTGATCTCCGGCCTGACGGCCCTACCGATCATCCTCGGCGGGCTGATGCCCTGGCTCTCCAACCCGGCCCTGGCGCCAGGCTTCGCAGCACTGCACGGCCCCTCCCACCTCGCCGTCTGGGCCCTCGTCGTGCTCCACGTGGCGACCCTGGTGGCGAGCTGGCGCCGGCTCGGCCCGCAGTCCGAGGTACCCCGCAGCCTCTTCCGCCTCCAGCTCTTCATCCAGCTCACCTGGCTCCAGCTCCTGGCCTGGTTCGCCATCCCCCACTTCCCGGTCATCGGCCTCACGCTCCTCGTCGCGCTGCTCGTGGGCTGCGCGGTCCGCGACGCCCTGAGCCGGGTCCCGTCCAAGGAGCTGCGGCTCGCGTACCTGCTGGCCTTCGTGTTCTTCGACCTGCTGCTGCTCGGCGTGGACGCAGCCGGGGGCCCCGGTCTGCTCCGCGGCTACGCCCTCGACCCCGGCTACGTCCAGCAGACCCTCGCCCTGCAGGTCCTGCTGGTCGGCCTGACCCAGGCTCTGCTGGGCCTGATGGGCCGCACGGTGCTCCACCACGACGTGCGCCTCCTCCACCAGGAGCGCACCGAGCGCGAGCTGGCCGTGATGCGCACGGAGAAGGACATCCTCGGCCAGTCCTCGGTGCTGCTGAGCCAGGGGCTGGCGGCGAGCCAGTTCAGCCACGACGTGGCCAGCCCGCTGACGGTGATCCGCGCCTGCATCGAGGAGATGCAGTACATGCTCGCCGAGAGCCCCTACCAGGACCGACAGGTCCGCCTCGCCCTCGGCGCCCTCGATGCGGGCAAGGCGGGTGTCGCCATCGATCACATGACCTCCTGGAATGCCTCGGCCGCCCAGGTGATCGACGACCTGGACGAGGCCTCCACGCGCATCCTGAACATGACCGGCTCCCTCGCCCGCTCCCTGCGCGGCGGGATCGTGGCCGCCCCGCTCCCCGTCGAGGAGCTGCTCCGTGCCGCCGAGGACTCGATGGCCGCCCACCTCCAGGGCCACGATCGCACCGCGCCGGCGGTCGAGCTCGACCTCGAGCCCGCCCACGTCCAGGTCACGCCGGCCCACGCGAGCTGCCTGGGCAACCTGATGACCAACGGGGCGCTCTACGCGCCGGACACAGCCCTCGAGATCCGCGGCGCGATCCTGGACCCCTGGTACTACCGGCTGGTGGTCCGCGACCACGGCGTCACACCGGAGAAGCGCGAGCTGGCGCTGCAGCGCATCCGCCACGCCCTGCGGCTGCGCACCGACCGCCGCGTCGATGGCGACCGGGGCGAGCACCGGGGCTACGGCGTTGCGCTGATGCTCGCCAAGGTGCTCATGGTCCGCCACCACGGCTGGATGGCCGCCGCCGCGCCCTCCGAAGGCGACGGGGTGGAGATCCACCTCGTGCTGCCCCGGGTCGAGCACGAGGTCATCCCGGCCCAGGCGAGCCACCCCGGGCGCTACCTGGCGGAGCTGCAGGCGCGGCCGGCGTAGGCTACCGGCGGGACACCACCTGGTGGGTCGTCGGCGCCTCCGGCACCACGAACCCCGCCCCGCGCAACACCGCCGAGAGCTCCCGGTGGAGCTGATCGACATAGGCCTGCCCCCGCTCCAGGGCGACCCTGGCCGCGGCGGCGCTCAGCGCCTGGTGGGTCTGGAGGGCGAGCTGGCCGGCCGCGGGCAGGTCCCGCTCACCCAGGAGCTGCTCGGACAGCTCCAGGTCGACCTGGAGCCAGGCCCAGGGGACGACCACGACCTCGGAGGACTCCGCGGGAGCGGCGAGCGCCACCACAGGAGCACCGAGGACGACGGTGGCCATGGCCACCCGAGTGACGAAGCGCATTTCCATCACCTTGTGAGGGTGCGGGCCGCGACGCCTCTTCGGACACGTCGGTCACTCGCTACCCATCATCGGGTCGAGTGACTGGCGGGGCCCCGTGCCGGGACCGCCGGAGAAGGCACGTGATACCACGCGAGAGCGGCGCCTACTTACCCACCCGGGCTCCGGGGTCAAGGCGTGTCGGCGATCATCTCGCCGACGATGCGGTCCTCGTCATGGCTCGGCTATGGTCCGGTGCCCCAACAGGATCGGAGGAGACCATGATCCGCTTCCCACGCCCTCTTGCGGCCTTCGCAGGACTCCTGCTGGCCTTCGCGCTCGGCTGTGGCGACGTCACCAGCACGACCGGCGAAGAAGGCAACATCCGCTACTCGCTCCACACGGACTACGACTCCCTCGAGGACGACCTCACCGAGGTCGGCATCCTCACCGGCCACCAGCAGACCCTCACCACCAGCCTCACCGACCAGGGGGAGGCCGAGGTCGAGGACCCCTCCCTGCTGGACCACAGCGTCAGCCCCACCGAGGGCTGCACCCTGGAGCTCGTCGAGTACGACGAGGAGCTGGCCGACTTCTTGATCACGGCCACCTCGCCCGGTGACTACACCTTCGAGTCGACCCTCGACGGGGAGCTCATCGACCGGATCACGCTGACCTTCGACACCCCGGCGACCCTGGACATCCAGACCTGGCTGCGAGCCCCGGGAGCCGAGGAGTTCCACGTGGGCACCGGCGCGGGGGCCTACGACGTGGAGGAGGGGGCACAGGCCACCTTCGTGCTCATCCCCCTCGACACGTCCGGCGACCGGCTCGCCGGTGACCTCGACACGACCTGGGCGGCCGACCCCTCCTGGGCCGTCGTGCCCGGAGAGAACGTGCACGGCGTCTACGAGCAGAACGTGTGGAGCAGCTCCAGCCCGTTCTCGATCTACTTCATCGAGCCCGGTCCGGTCGGCCTGACGATCACCGACCCCGTCAACGTGCTGTCGGCCGACGTCGACTTCGAGGTGAGCCCCGTCGACACCGGGATGTAGCGGCGTCCACTGCTACACTGCCGGGCCCGCCCAGGAGGTCCGCGATGTCCCGCTTCGGCATCCGCAAGCGCCTGAAGAAGCTCGCCGGCAAGGCGCCGCCTCCGGAGATCGTGCGCTACGACGTCACCTTCGAGCTGCCCGACGGATCGGAGCGGTTGATCCAGACCGAGGAGCACTACTCGGTCCTGATGGCCGCCGACGCCCACGGCCTGACCATCAGCACCGGGCGCCGCGCCGGTGGGACCTGCCCCGACGGCCTGTGCGGCCTCTGCCGGGTCGAGGTCGTCGACGCCGCCGGGGTGACCGAGATGAAACGCTTCGAGCAGCAGGTGATCGACGACCACACCGCAGGCAAGCCCCACGAAGGCCGATCCCGCGAGCCGGCTCCGCCGCCCAGCGAGGCCACACGCCTGGGCTGCCACACCAAGATCGTCGGCCCGGGCACCCGGGTGCGCATCCTGGAGCTCTTCGATCCGGACTCGATTCGCGGTAGCGAGGACGGCGAATAGTCCGCGGATCTACCGCGAGACGATCAGCCACTCCCCCTCTTCGACCTCCATCCAGACCACCACCGGGTCGTGGCCGTTGGTCCGCAGCAGCTCGGGCACGATGCGCCAGAAGAGGCCTCCCTCTCGGCGGAAGGTCTCCATCAGGCCCGCCCGGAGAGAGGGCTCCACGAGCTGGAGCAGCGTGCCGAGGTCCCGGGCCGCGATCGCCGCGTCCAGGGAGGCATCGGCCTCCACGGCGGTGGAGCGGGGCGGCCCACCGGGCCACCGGCCGAGGTCCTCGGACGAAGCCGCCGAGATCCGGGCCGTGCCCGCACACAGGCTGTCGCACCCGGAGAGGTCCCCCCAGGCGCCCAGGGCCATGTACGGCCACATCTGCTCGGAGACCTCGCCGCGGATCTCGCGCAGGGTGGGCAGGACGTACCAGGTCCGTGCCCGGCACATCTCGAAGCGCACCGCGCCCGCCGCCGCCGGGCTGCCGACGGGGAGGGGGTCGAAGGCGCTCTCCGAGACGGCGGCGGCGCAGCTGTCACCGTGGACGAGCGTGCCCCGTCCTGGACGCCACTGGAGGGTGCGCGCACCGGTCAGGGCCCGGCAGCTCACGGTGCTGTAGGCGATCTCCGGGGTGGGCGGGACCACGTCCATGGCCCGATCGATGGCCTGTCGCACCTCGGTGTCCCGGACCTCGGCCCAGGCCCGGGCCCAGGCCCGGGCCGCCTGGCCCATGGCCGCTCGCCGTGCCCCGATCACGTGTTCCGTCAGCGCCGCCTCCGCCACCTCGGCCAGGTCGCGGCCCCAGGCCACGCCGTCCGGGAGCGGGGCTCCCTGCCAGTTGCGGGCCGTGCACTCCAGCCAGCGGGAGTCCCGGGGGAGCGAGGCCTGCTCCTCCAGGGCCGGGAACAGCCGTGGATCGCCACGGGACAGGCACTCCAGCGCCGTCCCGCGGGCCGTGTCCAGCCCCATGGTCCGGATGATCGCCCGGTCCTCCGGCGGGCTCTCCGCCACCTCGTCGAGGGTGGCCCCGATGGCGGCCTGGTAGGGGACGAGGCAGCTCCGACGCCGTGCGGACTCCAGCGCCGCCGCGGGGCTCTGGCGGACCTGGCTCTCGCGCTCCCCCGCCGCCCAGGTCGCACGCCAGAGCAGGCTCTCGCCCGGCAGGCGATCCCGTGTGCAGGCGCCCCCCTCGACGCCGTAGCCGGGCACGCCGAGGGGCTCGGAGTCCGAGATCCGCTCCATCGCCGCCAGCAGGGGCGCCTGCTCCTCGGGGCCCTGCGCCGTCACCGCGGCGAGCAGGGTGGACTCGAAGTGGAGGTCGGCCGCCAGGCGCGCCACCCGGTGGGCCTGCAGCCGAGCCTGGTCCTCGGTGCTCCCCCAAGCCGTCAGGGCGATGCGTTCGCCGTCTGGTGTGCTCACCGCCACCGTACAGCGGGTCACGTCGGAGGCGGCGAGGGCCGTGGGCAGGAGCAGCGAGAGCCACATGACCTGGATTATCCATCGCCGGGAAGTCATCCTGCGGTGTGGCGATCGCCTCTGCCCCGGCCAGCCTCTCCAACCTCGGTCCCGGCTTCGACGTGCTCGGGCTGGCGCTCGCCGAGCCCCTGGACCGGGTCGAGGCCCACGCCGTCGAGGCCCCGGGGGTGACCCTGGCGAACACCGGACCCTACGGCGAGCGGGTCCCGTCTGACCCGGCGAAGAACGTCGCGGCGTGGGCAGCCCAGCGGATGCTGGAGGCCTCGGGCGCCTCCGGGGGCCTGGAGCTGGTGGTCCACAAGGAGATCCCGCCCGGCTCCGGGCTCGGCAGCAGCGCAGCGAGCGCTGTCGCCGGGGTGGTGGCCGCGGCACGGGCCCTGTCGCTCGAGCCCCGGCGCGCGGAGCTGCTGGCGATCGGCCGGGACGCGGAGGCCCTGGCGGCGGGTTCCGGGCACCTGGACAACGTGGCGCCCGCGCTGCTCGGAGGATTCGTGGCCGTGGTCGGGACCCATCCCCCCGACGTCCGCTCCCTGGAGCTGAGGGGGCAGTGGTCGCTGGCCGTGGTGCTGCCCGCGCTCGTGGTGCGCACCAGCGAAGCGCGGGAGGTCCTGCCCCGACGGGTGCTATTTTTTTATGATATGGAGAACATCTTCGATCTCACGGGCCTGCTCGACGCCGCCGCCCGCGGCGATCTCACGGCCTTCTCCCGGCACCTGCGAGACCAGCTCGCCCAGCCCTACCGCGCCAGCCTCGTCCCCTGGCTCGAGGGCGCCAGGGAGGCCGCGCTCGAAGCCGGCGCCCCGACCCTCTCGATCTCCGGGAGCGGACCCGCCGTCTTCGCCCCCTGTCCCGATCCGGGGTCCGCGAGGCGGGTCCTGCAGGCCGTGCTCGCCCACCTCGCGGACGGCGGCATCCAGGGCGAGGGGTGGGTGACCCGACCGGGACCCGGCGCCCTGGCCCTGTGATCCTGCTGCTGCTGGGCGCTGCCCTCGCGGATCCCGTGCTGGAGGCGGTCCGGGTGGAGCCGACCGTCGCCGTGCTGGACAACGGCCTCACCGTCGTGGTGATGCCGGACCCGTGGACCGCGGTCGCATCCTCCTCGCTGCGCTACCGGGTGGGGTCGGCGGAGGATCCAGCAGGGGCCACGGGCACGGCCCACCTGCTCGAGCACCTGATGTTCGAGGGCAGTGCCAACGCCCCGGACGGGGGCTACGACGCGCTGCTGGCGGCGGCGGGCGGCACCAACAACGCCTGGACCGACCACGACTGGACCGTCTACACCGCCCAGTTCCCGACCGAAGCCCTGGACCTGCTGCTCTTCCTGGAGTCCGACCGGATGGCCTGGCTCGGCCAGGGACTCGAGCCCGAGGACTTCACCAACCAGCAGGACGTGGTCCGCAACGAGCGGCTCGGCGACCAGGAAGACGACGTCGCCTGGTCCGGCTACGGCCTCGCCGCCGCACTGTGGCCCCCGGACCACCCCTACCACCGGCCGGTGCTCGGCACCCTGGAGGACCTGGCGTCGGCCAACCCCCAGCGCATCCTGACCTGGCACCAGGCCTGGTACCGGCCGTCCAACGCCGTGCTCGTGCTCGTCGGCGACCTGGACCCGGCGGGCACCATCGCCCGCGTCGAGCGGGCCTTCGCCGATCTGCCCACCGGCAGCCCGCCGCCGCCTCGGGTCGGGACCCCTCCCCCGGCCCTCGAGGGGGAGCAGCGCCGCGTCCTGCGGGAGCACATGAGCCGGGAGCGCCTCTACGTCGCCTGGCGAACGGTGCCCCACGGACACCCGGACGAGGCGGCGCTGGACATCCTGTCCGGTCTGCTCTCCGGTGGTCGGGGCACCCCGCTGGACGACTCCCTGTTCTACGACACCAACCTGGCCACGGGCGTGGGGGCCTGGACCCACAACCGACGCCTGGGAGGGGAGCTCGCGATCCACGTCGCCGCCCAGGGCGAGCCCCTCGATGGCCTGCTCCGGGAGATCGACACCGTGCTGGAGGCGGTGCGGACCCAGGGCGTCACGGAGGCCGACGTGCAGCGGGTCCAGGCCGGGCTACGCAGCGACTACGCTCGGGAGATCGAGCACCGAGCAGGCCTGGCGGATCACCTCGGAGACTGCGTGGTGACGACGGGCCGGGCGAGCTGCCGGGCCGAGGAGCTGGAGGCGCTGCTCGCCGTCACCCCCGCCGACGTGCAGCGGGTGGCCCGCCAGTACCTCGGACCCGGCCGGGTGGTGCTGTCGGTGGTGAGCCCGGGCGACGATGAGCTGGCCGTGCCGGGGAGCACGGAGGTGGTGCCCCCATGAGGCGGAGCCTGCACGCCCTCGGTCTCGTGCTCGCCGTCCTGGGCGGGGTCGGGGCCTCGCCGCTCCCGCCTGCCCCCGTGCGCGAGGTCCCCCAGGTCGCCGCGCCCCAGCCAAGGGACTGGCCGGTCCCGCAGGTCCTGACCCTGTCGTCGGGGGCTCCGGTCCAGGTGCTGGCACGACACCAGGTCCCGCTGGTCCGGCTCGAGGTGTCCTTCCCTTGGGCCGGGGTCGACGCCGACCTGCCCGATCAGCTCGCGGCGGCGATGATGGGCCAGCAGCTCCGCGCCCGCACCCGGTTGCACTCCGGCGCCGAGCTGGCCGCCGCCATGGACCGGCTCGGTGCGCAGTGGGCCGTCGGGGCCACGCTCAGCCGCCTCTGGGCGGACGTCGAGGTGCCTCGCGGAGCCGAGGCCGAGGCCGTGGCGCTGCTGGCCGAGGTCCTGCTCGACAACGTGCCCGACCGGGCCGAGGGCAAGCGCCTGGTGGAGCGCTGGGTCACCTGGCAGGAGGGCATGGAGCTGGACCTGGTCCGCATCCACGACCGGGGTGTCAACCATGCCTGGTTCCCTCCCGGACACCCGAGCCGACACCAGGCCACCGTGCGGGACCTCGAGAGGCTCGGCGCCCGCAAGGTCGAGGCCCTGCGCCGGCGGATCATCGGCCAGACCACGCCGCGCTTCGCCGTGACCGGCGACGTCGATCCAGCGCAGCTCCTGCCGCTGCTGGAGCAGCACTTCGGACACCTGTCGGGGCCGGTGGTGCCAGGGACCGGCCCGGCTGCCCCCCACGAGCGGGCGGCCTGGCTGGTCCACCGTCCGGGCTTCGACGTCGCCCGCCTGAGCTGGGTGATGCCCGGACCGGCGGCCGGGGACCCGCAGGCCCCCGTCGCCGAGCTGCTGTGGGCCGTGCTGGCCACCGAGTTCACGTCCCGGGTGCCGATGGACCTGCGCGAGACTCGCGGCCTGGCCTACTCGGTGTCCGGACGCGCCCGGAGCTGGCGCGGGGACGGCTGGCTGCGCATCGACGCCGAGGTGGACGCCGAGCGGACGGTCGAGGCCCTGCTCGCCGTCGAGGCCCACCTGGACCGGGTGCTGGACGAAGGCCCGACCGGCTTCACCGAGGTGGAGCTCGAGAGGGCCCGCAACACCCTGCTCATCCGAGCGGAGCGTCGCCTCGAGACCCTCCGTTCCGCCACCGACACCCTCGGCGAGCAGGCGATCCTGGATCGCACCCTGGCTGACCTGCGCGCCGAGGCAGAGCGTACGCAGCAGGCCACAGCCGACGATCTGCACCATGCGGCCGAGCAGTGGCTGGTGACTTCGTCACGGGCCTGGGTCTTGACGGGGGATCGCGCCCTCTTGGAGCCCGCCCTGGAGGCCGCGGATCGGGTCCCAGACCACATCGTTGACCACGGGACCCTCGCCGCCGAGCCCTGATCCCGGCTCCAGGTCAATGGAGGAGGCCTTCCCAGGCAGTCGGTGCGGGCCCCGGAGGACGTCGACGGAGGCCGTGAGGGCAGTGCCGAGTTCTTCCCATGCAATGCCAAAAGGTGTAGAACGGGCCGGGTCGTCCCTCTCCAAGCTCGTGCCCTTCCGAATCAACGGGCACTCATCAAGTGGAGTCCATCTCATGTCAGATAGTGCCAGGGCCCGTCAGCTCCTCGACGAGATCGCCGAGGAGAGGAACCGGGGCAATCGAATCCGTCGCATCGTGGGGTTGGTCGTCCTGGCCTTCCTCCTGCTGTTCGCCTTCAACATCGTGAGCGGGGTCCGCAACTTCGACACCACGCTCCTGATGACCAAGATCCAGGAGAGCGCGACCACCACCGTCTGGCCCCTCGTCTCCCGCGAGCTGGACGCGGTGGCTTCGGATGCCGTGCCGGCCATCCAGGAGGCCTTCGCCGCCGAAGCCGCGGAGCTCCTGCCCACCCTGGAGGAGAAGGTCGTCTCCGAGAGCGCCACCTTCCAGAGCAACGTCAACGGCACACTCGCCTCCGCCCTGGACCGCCAGTTCCTCACCGCGGCCAACGAGCACAAGGACGTGCTCAAGGAGCAGCTCCCGCAGTTCTCCTCGGACACCGAGGTCTACGAGGAGCTGATGACCAAGCTCCACGCCCACGCCCGCGGCTGGGCCCAGGGCCAGCTCGAGACCACCTTCGAGGACCACGTCAACGTGCTCCAGTCCATCAACGAGTCCTTCCGCAAGCTGCGGGGCCAGGCCGAGGCCAGGACCGCCGAAGACGGTCCGGTCGAGGTCGACGACGTCATGATGCTCTTCATGGACATCGTCAACACGCGCATCGACGGGGAGGGCTGAGTCATGGCTGAAGAGACCAACGCGATCAAGGAAATCGAAGGACTGCTCGAAGCCGAGCTCCAGAGCGTTCGCGAAGCCAACATGCGCGGCCTGATGGTCGGCGTGGGCCTCGCCCTGCTGGTCGGCGTGTACCTCGCCTGGGCCGCCTCGCAGGTCAACAAGCTGCTCGACCCCGAGGGCCTGGCCCTCGCGGCCACGGGCGTGGCGGTCGAAGCGGTGCCCGAAGCCGCCAACAGCCTCCGCACCCTGGTGGTCGATGGCGCCCCCGACCTCGCCCGGGCCGCCTCCCAGTCCGTCGTCGACATGATCCCGACCTACCGCGAGGTCATGGAGGCCGAGCTGGAGCCGATCATCGACGAGGTCGCTGGCATCCTGGCCCAGCGTGCGGTGCTCTCGATGGTCGAAGCCGCGAAGTCCGGCGAGATCAACGAGGACATGGCGCTGGAGGACGCCGCCGCCGCGGTGACCGAGCGCCTCGACACGCTGTTCGTCGAAGCCATGAACGAGCCGATGGAGGAGGACGGCCCCGCTCCCTCCCACGCCATCGATGCCGCTCTCGAGCAGCTCGTGACCATCGACAAGGGCCTCGCACGCCACGCTCGCGGGCGGGGAGACGCTCAGGAGCGCGAGCTGCTCCTCTCCTGGATCGGCCTGCTCACGCAGATCGACACCGAGGTCCAGACCGCGGCCCAGGAGGAGTACCGCGCCGGCGTCGAGGTCGAAGACTAGAAGACCAGAACGGCGCGGGGGGCGCCCACCGGCCGCCCCCCGCACGTTAGCTTCGTGCCAGTCCGAGGTTGGTCGTCCATGGTCCCCCTGCTCTGTGCCCTGCTCGCGACCGGTCCGGTCCACGCCAAGAAGGTCCGGATCCCCGGCCTGGCCCTGAAGGTCGACGTGCCCGAGGCGGTGGACGAGAACACCCAGCCGGAGTGGAAGCACACCAAGGCCGATGCCACCTCCGACATCCGCCTGTCGATGCGCAACAGCGCCGCGTTCACCGACGTGGCCTTCGGCGCCACTCCCTACCAGCCGGACATCCAGGCGGTCGCCCCCACCCTCCAGACCTGGCTGGAGGGCAACGGCGACGAGGACATGCAGGTCACGTGGGGAGAGCTCCGCCACGAGGAGCACGAGGTCCTCGGTCGCATGCTGGCCGTCTCCGCAACGGTCTACGACTCCTGGATGGAGCGGGACCTCTGGCAGGAGATCGTCATCTTCCCCATCGAGTCCTCCGGCGTGGTGGTCACCGCCACCTCCTCGGAGAGCGCCGAGCAGTGCCACACGCAGCTCCTGGCCGTGCTCGACTTGCTCGACGTCACCAGCTCCGCCATCCCGCCCACCGAGCTGCCCACGGGCCACATCGAGGCGCCCGCGGGCTACTCGCTCGAGCTGCCGCCCGGGTGGCGGGCCCTGACCCCGATGGAGGCGCGGTCCCAGTCGACCCAGCGCATCGCCGGCGAGGGTCCCTTCAGCGGGCAGTTCGCCGACCTCCTCGTCATCGACACCTCCTTCCTCGAAGGCGGCGTCTTCGCCTGCGAGGCCATGGCCGACGCGGCCCTGGAGGTCCTGGACCCGGCCAAGTCCCCTCGGGCGGGCGAGAACTTCGTCACCTACGCCCGGGTGATGCTCGAGGGGGGTCGGGTCCGCATCCAGACCGGCATCGAGGAGGTCTTCGTCGACGGCCTGAGCGAGCTTCCCATCCAGCCCAAGGACGAAGGCAAGCTCGAGTTCATCCCGCTCCCCACCCGCGAGGCCTACCTCTGGCGGGTCGAGGGCACGCTCTTCGAAGAGCCGGTGTCGGCGTCCTTCTTCTACACGACCTGGGACGACATCGGGCTCACCTGCCTCGCGGTCGCCGAGGAGGGCGAGGAGGGCCGCCTGGGCACCTTCGAGCAGGTGGTCAAGGGCCTGTCGGTCATCGAGGGCGAGCTGCACCCCTCCCCGATGAGCATGCGCTCCCGCTACGTGCGCTGGTGGCCCTGGAGCCACCCGGCCCTCCAGCTCTACTGGCTGCCGCTTCCCCTGCTGCTGCTGGGCGGAGTCCTGCTCTTCAAGGACTGACCCGGCACCCCTGCTCTGGATCATGCGTTATCGGCCTCCCCGCTGGAGGTCGTGTGGTCCGTCTGAAGAACTACGTGCTCGATGGCTGGCGCGAGGGCGCCGCTCCCTTCCGGTCCCTGGTCGATCCGGCCACCGAGGAGGTCGTCGCCGAGACGTCGTCCAACGGCCTGGACTTCGCGGCCGTGCTCGATCACGCCCGGACCGTCGGCGGGCCGGCACTCCGCGCCCTGACCTTCGCCGAGCGCGGCGAGCGGCTCAGGGCGATGAGCCGGGCCCTGCATGCCGAGCGGGATCGGCTCCTGACCGTCGCGATGATCAACGGCGGCAACACCCGTTCAGACGCCAAGTTCGACGTCGACGGCGCCAGCTTCACCCTCAGCCACTACGCCCGGCTCGGACGCGACCTGGGCGACGCCCGGGTGCTGGCCGATGGCCCCTCGGAGCCGATCAACCCCTCCTCGGCCCGCTTCCACGGCCGCCACGTCCAGACGCCGATTCGCGGGGTGGCGGTCCACATCAACGCCTTCAATTTCCCGGCCTGGGGCACCTTCGAGAAGGCGGCCTGTGCCCTGCTCGCCGGGGTCCCGGTGGTGACCAAGCCCGCCACCAGCACCGCCTGGCTGGCCTACGAGATGGTGAAGGTGGTGATCGAGGCCGACATCCTCCCGCCCGGCGCCCTGCAGTTCATCGGGGCCGGGGTCGGAGACCTGCTCGACCACCTCACGGGCCAGGACGCCCTGGCCTTCACCGGCTCGGCCGACACCGGCGCCCTGCTGCGCGGCGTGCCCGCCCACGTCCGGGCCAGCGCCCGAGTCAACGTCGAGGCCGACTCGCTGAACGCCCTGGTCCTGGGACCCGACGTGGAGCGCCGCTCGGCCACCTGGGACGCCGCCGTGCGGAACATCACCACCGAGATGACCCAGAAGGCGGGCCAGAAGTGCACGGCGATCCGCCGGGTGATGGTCCCCGAGGCGCTGGTGGATGGCCTCGTCGAGGACGTCACCGAGGCCCTCGACCAGGTCCGCGTCGGCGATCCGCGGGCCAAGGGCGTGCGCATGGGCCCCCTGACCACCGCGGGTCAGCTCCGGGACTACCGGGAGGGTGTCGCGCGGCTCTGCGAGCAGGCCCGGATCGTCTACGGCTCCCCCACCGAGGTCGAGGCCGAAGGCAGCGAGGGCAGGGGCTACTTCGCGGCCCCCGTGCTGCTGGTCGCGGAGGACGGCGGACAGCCGGGTCCCGTGCACGATCACGAGGTCTTCGGGCCGGTGGCGACCCTGGTGCCCTACAACGGCTCGCCCGAGGCCGCCGCCGACCTGGTGGCTCGCGGCAAGGGCTCCCTGGTCACTTCGGTCTTCAGCGACGACCGGCGCTTCCTGGCCGCGCTCCTGCCGGAGATCGCCGCCTGGAACGGCCGGGTGTTGGTCGTGGACGACAAGGTCGCCGACCAGGCCACACCTCACGGCATGGTCCTGCCCGGGCTGCTCCACGGCGGACCGGGCCGCGCCGGAGGCGGCGAAGAGCTGGGCGGACTGAGAGGTCTGGGGTTCTACCTCCAGCGCACCGCCTTCCAGGGCAACCGGGCCCTGCTGGACGAGCTGCTCGGCTGAGGGTCCGCGCCCGGGGTGCCACAGATGCGGTTGGCACGGCGCCAACGCGTTCTGCGCGCGCCCGGGGTGCCACAGATGCGGTTGGCACGGCGCCAACGCGTTCTGCGCGCGCCCCGGGTGCCACAGATGCGGTTGGCACGGCGCCAACGCGATCTGCGCGCGCAGCGAGCAACGCTCCTCCTCGAGTCGTCGAGATCACCCCCCGGGCCGGAATCCGACCCCGGAGAACTCGACCCGATCACCATCTCCGCCGTGGTCATCCAGGAGGGTGGGCGGCCTTGTGGACCGGGCCGCAGGCGGGCGAGAGCCCGGAGCGCAGCGGAGGGACCGTACGGCATGGCGCCGAGACGTGGTCTCAGGTGCCGCGAGCGCAGCGAGACGGAGGCCGTAGGCCGGAGTCGGAAGTGCCTGAAATCACGTGAGCAAGCCAGACGACGGGAGCAACGCCGCTCACCCTCCTATACCCTCCAGTCCCCCTGGAACGAGCGAGAATGTCCCCGACGATCGAGGTGCCCATGCCCATCGCCCTGCTCCCGCTGTTCTTCGCCTGCACCGGCGACACCCTGGACTCCGCTGGCGACAGCTCCGGCACCACCGAGCCCGTCGACGAGTGGGAGCAGATCCAGGCCGCCTACGGCACCCTCGACACCCTGGCGGGCAAGGGCGACTACCCAGACAAGGGCTACAACGGCTGGAACACGAGCTACGAGGGGGGAGACGCGCTCTCCGCGGAGCTCTCCCGGCCCCACATGACGATGGCCGACGACGCGGGCTACCTCTACATCGCCGACAAGGACGCCCACGCCGTCCGGCGGGTCGACCCCGAGGGCATCATCACCACCATCGCCGGCACGGGCAGCTCCGGAGACGACGGTGACGCCGCGGGCCAGGGCACCGAGCTGAGGCTCGCCTCCCCCAACGGCCTCTGGGCCCAGCCCGACGGCACCGTCTACATCCACGACATGGGCAACGACAAGGTCCGCAAGCTCACGACCGACGGGGTGATGACCACGCTGTTCGAGGTGGCGGACTCCGGCACCGGCCGTGGCCTGTGGGTCGCCGAGGACGAGTCCCTGGCGTATGTGTCCTGCGGCAACAACATCAAGAGCTGGACCCCGGAGGGCGGGGCGAGGACCCTGGCGACCGGCTTCTCCTCGCTGGGCAACCTGGTGGTCGACCCGGACGGCCTGGTGGTCGCCACGGACCGCGGCGGCCACACCGTCACCCGCATCCACGAGGACGGCACCGAGGAGGTCATCGCCGGCACCGGCACCAGCAGCGGCGGCGGCGACGGCGAGCTGGCCACCGAGACCGGTCTCTCCGAGGTCCGCGGCATCTGGTTCCACCCCCTGGGGGGCTACTTCCTGGCCACCCACAGCGGCGGCCAGGTCTGGTACGTCGACACCGAGGGCGTCATCCACCTCTTCCTCGACGGCGACGAGTCCCACAGCCACTCCGGCGACGGGGAGCGCTACGACACGCCGGGCAAGAAGATCAGCGAGCCCCGGGCGATCACCATCGACGCCGACGGGCGCCTGCTGATCACCGAGAACGACCACGGCTACGTGCGCGTGATCTGGCCCGCCGACTGACCCGGAGAGGACCATGACCCTGCTCCTGCTGCTCGCCTGCACGCCCGACGGCACCGGGGACACCGCAGACACGGCGGTGGACCACTGGTCCTATGTGCGCGCCTACGAGGCCGATCGCACCTGGTCCTTCGAGATCTCCACCACCCACTCGACCGACGGCGTCGAGGACCACACCAAGGTCGCCCGCTCCAGTCACCGGGTCCTGGAGGACGCCAGCGCCGAGGAGGTGAGCTGGACCACCCAGACGGTCCACTGGCCCGCTGGCGGCACCGACGACGAGACCGCCGCGGCCGAGAGCGTGCCGCCCTACACCCTGTCGCTGCTCGAGGGCGGGAGCCTGGAACTGCCCGAGCTGACCGTGCCCGAGCTGCGGGCGATGATCACCGACCAGCTCACCTTCTACGTGGCGATCAGCCCCCACGTCGGCGCCCCCGAAGTCGACACCGCCGGGACCTCCCACGCCCTGCCCGAGGCGGTGATCGGCGAGTGGTCCGACGGCGAGGAGATCCCGCTGGGCCAGGACTGCATCCTGCCGACCGTCACCCTGGTCGAGCTCGACCTCGACGCGGGCCGGGCCGTCTACGAGACCGCCTTCGAGCCCCCCGACGAGGTCTGCCTGGACTACGCCGCCGAGGCCTTCGCCGAGCCCGTGGTCGACGGCCAGCCGAACAACTTCCAGCAGACCACCGACCAGGGCTCCACCGACAGCGCGATCTTCGGCCTGGAGGCCTTCACCGTGGTCGCCGAGGTCGACACCGCGGACGGTCTGTTGCGCGCCGCGACGATGGAGAACCGACTCGACCTGCACGTGCTCGCCGGCTGCGACGCCGACTGGGAGGGCTGCGCCTACGAGTCGGAGCTGTTGATCGAGCGGGCGCTGACGCTGGAGCGGGTGGTCGAGTGAGGGGCCGGCCCGTCGAGTCGACGGGGAGGTCGGTGTCCTCGCCCGAGTCGGTGTCCGGGGACCGGGGGGTGAGGAGAGGTGCCGGACCCGGACGACCTCAGATCCCGAGGTCCGGCCAGGGCCCAGTCGTTACGGTGTCCACCACGCCGATCGGCTCCCACCCATAGCGCACGAACGTCCGCCCGTCCCAGGCCAGGAACACCAGCGACGGATCGTCCAGGCTCCGATCGAAGGTGAAGCGGGCCTTCAGCGGCCAGGTGCCGTCGTCGTCGAGGATCTCGACCTCGAAGTGCTCCCGGGTCGTCACGTCCCCGGTCAGCCGCGGGTGGGCCTCGTCCCGGAAGAGTTGCACGTAGACCGTGGTGAGCGCGGCGTGGTCGACCCACGTCAGCTCGAAGGTGTCGGGACCCGTGCGCTCGATCCGGTGGGTGTTGGGCGACAGGGAGAGCGGCCACCAGGAGCGCGCGGCCTCCCCCCCCTGGAGGTCCCAGAGCAGGCCCGCGTAGAGGGTGGCCATCGGGTGGGGGCCGACCAGCACCGCCACGTCCTGCTCCTCGATCCGGGTCGGGTCCAGCGGCATGTCCCGCGCGACCCGCAGCATCTCGGCGTCCAGGGCGTGCAGCATGAAGGCCTATAGCGGCCAGCCCCCCAGGTACCAGGCGAAGCTGTGCAGGTGCAGCGGGAGCACCTCGCGCCCGAAGGTCGCGTGCTCGGCCCAGGCCAGCAGTCCCGTGAGCGGCCGCAGGAACCGGAGCTCGAGCTCGTCCAGGCTGTACCAGGGGTAGGGCCCCTGCTCGACCGAGGGCCTCAGCGTGGCCGGGTCGCCGTCGGCGAAGTCGAACAGGGTCCAGGCAGCGTCGAGCCCCTCCTGGTCGAGCAGGTAGAGGTGGAAATAGTCATCGACGGCGAAGCCGAGGGCGAGACCGGGAGGCCCACGACCAGGGCGACCAGCAGTGGCCAGGTGAGGGTCCTGTCTCGCTGCACGGTCAAGGTGACCGGTCCCCCGGGTCCAGGTCCTCGCAGTAGCGCGCGTTGGCGAACAGCGCACAGCCGTCGATGCGGCTGGCCTGGTAGAGCACCGTCTGGTCGGCCGGCAGCTCGTAGCGCCAGACCACCTCGGAGGTGGCCTTGTCCACCTCGAGGATGCGGGTCACGTTGTCCGACATCTGCGAGCAGCAGTCGCAGTGGCCGACGCCGACCAGCACGCGCTCGGCGCTCAGCGCGTCGACGTCGCCCCAGGGCCGCTCGAAGAAGTCGGGCTCGGTCCAGGTCCAGGTCCGGGTGGCCGTGCCGGCCGCGGGATCGAGCTCGTACTCGGAGACCCGGGACTCGACCCGATCCCGGCCATTGTCGTAGACGAGCAGGTGATCCTCGCCCAGCACCTCGGCTCCGTGCTGACACTGGGGGAAGTCGTCGGTGTCGAGCGCCTCCCCCCGGGCGTCGAACAGCGCGAAGTCCTCGCCGGGACCGAAGGTCCAGAGCACGTCGCCGCTGTCCACGTCCACCTTCGCGATGCGCTGGGCACCGCAGAGGCTCACGTAGAGGGATCCGGCGGCGTCCTGGGAGACCCAGTTGGCGTTCAGCGGCGTGCCGGTCTCCCCGACGTCCCAGGCGCCCCCCTCCCCGGCGTCCACGGCCTGCTGGCTGTGCCAGGTCTGGAGGACCTCGTCGGTCTCGGGGTCGTGCTCGAGCACCTGGAAGCCCTCCCAGGTGTTGCCGCCGCTCGAGTCCTGGGCCTCGGCCAGGGAGAGCAGGTCGCCCCCGGGGAGTTGCTCGGCGTAGTGATGGAAGACCAGCCCCCACTCCTCCGGGGTCTCGTAGAGCAGGTCGCCCGCGAGGTCGTGCATCCGCGGGCCGGCGCCCTCCGCGTTGCCACCCCCGGAGAACACGACGCCGCCCCCGAGGTAGTCCGCCACCACCCCGACACCGTAGCTCGGGTCCACGCCGTCCCAGTACCAGCGGACCCGGCCGTCGAGGTCCACCACGACGAGGCGGTGGACCTGCTCGGAGTCGCAGAAGCCCTTGTGGTTGAAGAGGGTGTAGGCCCCCTCCGGCGAGAGCGTGGCGTGCCGGCTGACGGTCCCCTGGACCATGTCGGCGGGCAGAGGTCCGGTGGAGAAGGTGGCCTCGCGCGAGGCTCCGCCCCTGGGGCAGGTCGCCTCCACGCGACAGGTCCAGTCCGCGTCCGCGAGCAGGCCGTAGAGCACCAGCGTGTGGCTGCGGGCTGCGTCCGAGCTGCTCACCACGTGGATCTCCTCCGAGTCGGAGTCCTGCACACAGACCGCCCGCACCCGGGCGGCGCGGGACAGCGTCACGTCCAGGCTCGCGTGGTTCGGCTGCGAGGCGTCGGTGCGAGGCACGATGGAGAGCAGCTCCGGTCCCCAGGGGCCCCGCTCGCAGGCCGACGACGAGCCCTGGCCCCTGTCCGGACCGAGGAGCTCCGGATCCGATGGCGGTGGCTCCGGCTCGGCGGTGTCCTGCGGAGCCGGACACGCCAGGATCGATGCCAGCCATGGAACCAGGCCCAGCATAAGCGGCCTCCCGAGTCGCCCGGCACATTATGCAGGTGTGCATGTTGGTCGTCCTGCTGGCCAGCGTCACGACGAGCTGCCTGGTCGTGACCGACGGCGACATCGAGGATCGCCTCGCCTGCCTCGCGACCTGGTACGCCGACGCCGACGGAGATGGCTTCGGGGACCCGGAGCGAGCGGTGGAGTCCTGCACGGCGCCGGCCTTCCACGCCGACAATCCCGACGACTGCGACGACGGCGACGGCACCGTCAACCCCGGCGAGGTGGAGTCCTGGTACGACGGCCTGGACCAGGACTGCGACGGCTGGGACGACTACGACGCCGATCGGGACGGAGACCCGAGCGAGGGTCACGGCGGCGGAGACTGCGACGACGGGGAGCCGGCGGTGTACAGCGCGGCGACCGAGGTCTGCGAGGACCGCCTCGACAACGACTGTGACGGTCTCTCCGGAGAGTGCGGCTGGGGTGGTGACCTGGACCAGTCCGAGAGCGGCCTGCTGACCGGCAGCGGCCTGGGAGACCGCACGGGCATCTCGATCATCCCCGCCACCGACATCGACGGCGACGGCTACCACGACCTGCTCGTGGCCTCCTACAAGGCCGAGGTGCGACCCGGCGTGCGAGCGGGCGTGGTCTCGCTGGTCGAAGGACCGGTGGTCGACACCGCCGACATCCAGGACTCCAGTCGGACCTTCTACCTGGGCGAGTTCGACGACGATCGCACCGGGCGGGACCTCACGCGGCTCGGCGACTTCACCGGTGACGGCGTCGCCGACTTCGGCATCGGCGCCGAGCGCTACCCGGGCCTGGGGGTCCGCGGAGGTGCCCTCCACGTGGCCAGCACCGAGGCCGTGGGCGAGGTCCAGCTCGGCACCGGCGGCATCTCCCTGATCGCCGAGCCCTACCACCGCCTCGGCCGCGCCGTGGACTCCGCCGGCGACGCCGACGGCGACGGCCACACCGACGCCCTGCTCGGCTGCCCCGGGTACGGCTACCCCGCGTCGACCGGCGCCGCCTGGGTGGCCTACGGGCCCATCACCGCGACCACCCCGATCCACGACGCCGACACCGTGCTCATCGAGGGCGCCGTGGGGGAAGAGGACCTGGGCTGGGCCGTCTCGTCTGCCGACCTCGACGGGGACGGGCGCACCGACTTCGTGCTCGGCGCTCCGGCGCAGTCCGGAGGGGTCGGCACCGCCTACGTCATCCATGGCCCCCGGTTCGCTCCCCTGCTGGCCACGGACGGCGTGGCGCTGACCGGCGGGGAGGACGATCGCTGCGGGTCCTCGCTGGCGATCGACGACTTCGACGGCGACGGCACTCGGGACGTCGCCGTGGGCTGTCCACTCGCGGACAACGCCCTCGAGGACTCCGGGCAGGTCTCGGTGGTCCAGGGTCCGATCGAGGACCCGATCGCCCTCGACGAGGCGCCCCTCCAGCTCCTCGGCGAGCCCTTCGACAGCCGGGCCGGCACCAGCCTGGCCGCCGGGGATGCCGACGACGACGGCCAGGTCGACCTGCTCGTCGGAGCGGAGGGCTACGACGAGCTCCGGGGGCGGGTCTACCTGTGGATCGGGCCCCTCACCGGGGTCGTCGCCCTCCCCGACTCCGACGCGGCCTTCGACGGCGTGGAGGCGGGAGACCACCTCGGCCAGGACGTCGCCTTCCTGGGAGACATCGACGCCGACGGCTGGCCGGACTTCGGGCTCGGTGCCTGGGGGCGAGACGACGAGGCCGGCGCGGTGTACGTGATGTCGGGGGGGGTCGGGTTCTAGCAGCGTGCGGTAGACTCCGCCGCTTCCAAGGAGTTCCGGTGCCCATCGACCAGCCGACCCGTCGAGAGCTCCTGGCGGCCCTGGTCGCTGCTGGACTGCTGGTCCCGGGCCTGCCCGGCTGCGCCGCCCGGGTCCAGGGCAGCCTCTCGCCGAACCCCACCGACCCCGAGCGTCGGACCGTGGTGGTGATCGGCAGCGGCATCACCGGCCTGGCGGCCGGAGCGATGCTCGCCCGGATGGGGCACATCGTGCACGTGCTCGAGGCGAACGCCGACCTCGTGGGCGGGCACGCCCGGTGCTTCGAGCGCGAGGGCTTCAGGTTCTGCAGCGGTCCCCAGTACCTGTGGAGCTTCCAGCCCGGGCAGGTCGGGGACCGGGTCATCCGGTTCCTCGGACTCGAGGATCGCGTCGAGTTCGCGGAGATGGACCGCGAGAGCTTCGAGCGCATCGTGATCGGCGACCGGGCCTGGTTCGACATCCCGATGGGCGTGCCGGCCTTCCGGGACAAGATGATCGCCACCTTCCCCGACGAGGCTCGCGGCCTGGAGACCTTCTTCCGGATCCTGGTCGACGTGTTCCAGGGCGTGCGGGTGATCTTCGACCAGGCCCTCTACATCGAAGACGGCCAGGCCATGCAGAGAGGGGTCCTGCAGGACGGCGGCATGACCCTGGGCGCCAAGCTGAACGTGCTCAAGGTCAAGGACTGGACGCTCCAGGAGCTCTTCGACCACTGCGAGCTCTCGCAGGACGCCCGGGCCATCCTCTACGGCCACGGCGGCATCTTCGCCGAGAACGTGGAGGCGGTGTCCGTGGTGCTCTACGCCGCCGCCACGGGCTACTACCACGCCGGCTCGCGCTTCCCGAAGGAGGGCTTCGAGGCGCTCCTCGGCGGGCTGGCCGAGGTGATCGAGGCCGGCGGCGGGTCGGTCCGGACCGGCACCCGGGTCGAGGGCCTGGAGCTCGCCGAGGGCCGGGCGATCGCAGCGACCACGCCCACCGGCAGGGTCGAAGGGGACCTCTTCTTCAGCACCCTGTCCCCGCGCCTGACCGCCGCCCTGGTCCCCGGGGCCGACACCGACTTCGTCTACCAGCCTTCGAACACCCTGGTCGCGGCCTTCGTGGGCACGGATCACCCCGGTGTGTCCGAGCTGGTGGCGCGACGCAACGTGTGGTGGACGACCGACCAGGGACCCGTCGACTACGAGGTCAACGACATGACGAAGCCGCCGACGATGCTCTACGTCGGCGCTCCCTCGGCCAACCGCGCCCTGGCGGGCGGCGAGCCCGGCCGGGAGCACGGCCTGGTCCTCTTCGCCCCGGGCAGCCACGCCCAGTCGATGGCGGCCGCGGACGAGTCCGAGGCGGCCCACGACGCGCTGCGGGCCGAGCTCGGAGCCCGCCTGCTCGAGACCCTGGACCGCCCGACGCTCTTGCCGGGCATCGCAGATCACCTCCAGGTCTTCGAGGTCCACACCCCGCTGGACATCGAGCGGGCGATCGGTGCCGAGGCGGGCAGTGTCTACGGTCGCCGCATGGACCCGGAGTCACTGCTCCGGGGCGTGCGGGCGCTGGGGCCACACGCCGACAACCTCGTCATCGGCTGCGCCAGCATCGGCATCCCGGGCATCGCGACGGGCTTCCAGACGGCGGCACGCCGCGTCCACGAGCTGACGGGAGTGCGGGTGTGAGCCAGGAGGTGTCCGAGAGCCTCAAGGCCCTGGAGAGTGGACTGCCCAACCCGCTGGGGGGGGCGATCTGGCGCCACCGTCAGATCAAGCGCGACAAGGTCGGCGCCCGGATCGACAGCCTGATGAAGCTGGCGGAGCTGGTGGCGGCGACGACCGCGTCGATCGCCATCCGCAGGGCCCTGGCGCTGGCCGAGGGTCCCCCGGAGCGCCTCCGCGAGCTGCTCCCCTCGGCCCGCCAGACCAGCTTCGGGACCTGGCGCAACCTGCTCCAGGCTGCCATCACCAGCGGCGTCCAGCCCGGCGAGGAAGCCCGACTCCTCGAGGAGATCTCGGCCTGGCACGAGTCCTTCGCACACGGCCAGCCGGAGGTCCTCGCGGCCAGTGAGCGGCTGGCCGCCCTCTACCAGGTCAACGCCCCCCGCAAGGGCAAGCTCCGCCACAGCGAGCTGCTGCTGCGCGCCAACCAGGTGCGCAACCAGGCCAGCCACACGCCGGGCTTCTCCCAGGCCGAGGCACTCCAGGCCTGCGAGGCCCTGGAGCTCCTCGTCGAGCGCCTGCTCTCGGGACTGGGGTTCCTGCGGGACTACGTCGTGGTCTACGTCGACGAAGTCCGCATTCGCGACGGAGAGACCGAGCTCGTCGGCCCGGTCAGCGATGGCCGGGACTTCGAGCTGCAGCAGCTCCAGACCGAGCCGCTGCGCGACAAGCGCCTGTACCTGATGCGCCAGGTCGAAGGGCGGGTCCAGTTCGCCCTGGACCTCTCTCCCTACCAGCTCTACCGCCCCTGCCAGGTCTGCGGCCAGGAGAGCGTGTTCCTCTTCAACAAGCTCGCCCGGCAGGCGGTCCACTACTCGAGCTGGCGCTGCGGCCACTCCCTGCGGGTCAGCGACCCGACGGGCGAGTTCCGCAACATCGAGGACTTCCTGGAGGGACGCATCGATCTGCCGGCGCTCTTCGAGGGGCGGGCCCTCGGGGTGGGCCTCGACGAGATCAACCGCACCGTCAGCCGGCAGCAGCGGGAGAGCGCCACCCGGCTGGTCGAAGAGGGCCGGCGGAGCCTCGCAGGCAACGTGCCCGACCAGGCCATCGAGGACGCCAACCAGGCGCTGAGCGAGGACCCCGACTCCGCGGGTGCCCACTACGTGCTGGCCCTGGCGGGGCTGTTGGTGGACGTCCCCTACGAGGAGGTGGCCGCGGGCCTCCAGGAGGCCGTGCGGCTCGATCCGATGTCCCGCCAGGTCCTGGGCTCCGTGGGCCGGATCGCCGAGTTCTTCGGCGACCACGACGCCGCCCGAACCTCCTACGCCCGGGCCCTGTCCCGCGACCCGGCCAACGCCAACCTCCGGGAGCGACTCCGGGACCTCGGTGACCGGGAGTCGGAGCCCCTGGACCCCGGGGCCACGGCCCGGCAGGAGCTCGTCCGGGAGCTGCTGGCCGACGACCCCAACCGGCTCCCGGAGATCCGGTTCTGGATCACCGCCCTGCCGCCCTGGTCCTGGGTGCGCCGGGCCCCCGCCGCCGGGGGGCTGCTGATCGGGGGCCTGACGTTCGGCGCCATGACCCTGAGCGCCCTGCCGATCGACAAGGCGATCCACCTGAGCTGGTTCGCGGTGATCGCCGTCTTGACCGCCCTCGGCATCTGGCTCCCCTTCTACGTCGCCAGCAGCATCCGCGACCTCTTCGGGAAGCTGCGCGGCGCCGTCACCCTGCCCACGGACTCCTTTCGGCGCTGGTTCCTCGCCGAGCTGGTCCCCTGGGTCGGCAGCTACCACGCCCTGAGACCCGACGAGTCCTGGAACGTCCGCACCCTGTTCCGCCGGGACCCCTTCCTGATGTGGGGCACGGTGCTCTGGGCGCTGGCCTTCATCCCCTTCCAGTACGCCTGCGCCGACGGCGGGGACCCCTTCGCGCCGACGCCGGACAAGCTCGTCCGCTACTTCTTCTACCTCTTCGAGATCTGGACCCTGTCCTGGATCCCCGTCTTCGTGTGGCGGGCCCTGACCTTCATCCCCGGGTTCGTCCAGCTCCCGATCCGACACTTCGTGGCGGCACCGGACCAGGCGACCCTGAAGCCGATGGGCAGCTTCTACCTGAAGATGTCGTACCTCGCGAGCACGGTCGGGTTCTTCTTCGCGCTCCAGCACTTCCTCTTCCGCACCCTGGAGACCGTGCTGCTCCAGAGCGCCACCTTCCAGGCCCTGGCCTACCCGATGATGCTCTCCTTCGTCTTCGTGTCCCAGGTCCTGCTGGTGGCCACGATGGAGAAGCACCGGCAGCGACGGCTGGTGGAGTTCTCCTTCTACGTCGAGGCGGCCTTCGAGCGCTTCCTGCGGGAGGGGACAGCCGCCGCCTTCGAGGCCCTCGAGACCCGTCGCGAGCAGGCCCGCTTCCTGCGCAGGACCCTGTGGCTGGGCGGGCTCTCGACGTGGTCCAAGATCGGCCTCGCGCTCCTGGCCCTGGCCCACGCCGTGGTCCTGGGCGTCTACTTCGGGGCGGTGTGGAACATGGACCCCGACCCCACCTGGTGGTGCCGGATCGGAGAGACGTGCGGACCGTCGTAGTCGGCAGCGGCGCCACAGGACTCTGCTCGGCGGCGCTCCTGTCGCGCCTGGGCCACGAGGTGCACGTCCTGGAGGCGAGCGAGCTCGTCGGAGGTCACGCCCGCACCCTGGAGATCGAGGGCAGCCGGTGGTGCGTGGGGCCCCAGTACGTGTGGAACTTCGAGCGCGGCGGCACCGGCTCTCGGCTCCTCGACTTCCTGGGGCTCACCGAGGAGGTGCCCTTCGATCCCCTCGACCCGGAGGGCTGGGAGCAGGTGCAGGTGGCCGATGGCGAGCCGCTGCGGGTGCCGCTGGGCATCGAGCCGTGGATCGAGTGCCTGAGCGAGCGCTTCCCCGAGGACGCGAAGGGCCTGGAACGTCTCGGACGCTTCGTGCGCCACACGACCCAGGTGACCGACTACATCGAGCGCACGGCCGCATACCTGGGTCCCTTCCCCCTGGCCGTGGCCCGCACGGTGCTGCGACCCGAGATCCCCCTGGCCGTGAAGGCCGACGTCGTGCCCCGGTGCCTCTGGACCGCAGAGCGGCTCTTCGACGAGTGCGGCCTGTCCCCGGCCGCCCGGCGCACGGTCTACGGCCACGGCGCCATCTTCGCCGAGCCCTGGAGCGAGGTCAGCGCCGTCGTGTTCGCCGGCGCCACTGGCACCCTGCACCAGGGCGTGCGCGTGCCCCGCCACGGCTTCCGGAGCCTGGTCGCGGGCCTGGTGCGGACCATCGAGGCGGCGGGCGGCAGCGTGCAGACCGGCGCCCGGGTGGAGCGCATCGAGGTCCTGGACGGACGGGCGCGGCGCGTCCACTGCACCGACGGCAGGGTCCTGGACGGCGAGCGGGTGCTGAGCAACCTGACCCCCGCGGCCACGCGTCGCCTGCTGGGGGTCCCCGAGGCCCCGGGCCGCTACCAGCCCTCCCACTCGCTCCTCGCCCTGTGCCTCGCGGTCAGCGGCTACGACCTCTCCACCCTGAGGGGTCGCCACGCCTGGTGGCACCGCGCCGACCGCGAGACCGACTACCGGACCTGCGACCCGGACCCGGCTTCGATGGTCTACGCCGGCTGCCCCTCCTTCGTCGGGCCCGACAACCGCAACGAAGACCCGGAGCGGCACTCCCTGGTGGTGTTCGCCACCGACAGCTACGAGGAGTCGCGGGCCGCGCGTGCGGCCGGACCGGCAGCCGTGGAGGAGCGTCGCGGGCGCCAGGGCGAGGCCGTGCTCGACGTGCTGGACCGCCACGTGCTCCCCGGCATCGGGCCCCACGCCCGCATCGTGCGCATCCTCGATGCCTGCGACCACGCCGAACAGGTCGGTGCCGAGTGGGGCAGCGTCTACGGTCGACGCATGACCCCGGCCAGCCTCGCCCGACGGGTGCCCTGGTCCCTGCCCGGTGTGCGGGACCTCTGGCTGGGCAGCGCGACCGTGGGATTCGCCGGCATCGCCCAGTGCTTCCGCACGGCGCAGGCCCTGGTCGAGGCGATGACGGGGGAGCGACTGCCTTCGGATTAGGGACCCGAATGGACTCTCGCTACGACTACGTCATCGTCGGTTCCGGCCTGGGCGGGCTGGTCAGCGCCGCCCTGCTGGCCCACTCCGGCAGGCGGGTGGCGCTGCTGGAGCGGCACGACGCCCTCGGCGGCTACGGCCACACCTTCACCTGGCCCTCCCAGGCCGGGGACTTCCGCTTCTGCGCCCACCTCCACTACGTCTGGGACTGCGGCGAGGGTGGCCACGTGCGCAGCTTCCTCGACAAGCTGGGGCTCACCGACACGGTCCGCTTCCACCGCTTCGACCCCGACGGCTTCGACCACGTCGTGCTGCCGGGCACCCGCTACGAGATCAAGAACGGCTTCTACAACAACCGGCGGGCCCTCGGCCTGCGCTACCCGGGCCACGAGGCCGGCCTCACCCGCTTCTTCAGGATCATCGAGGGGCTCTACGAGGACGTGAACGCGCTGCCCATCGACGGCATGCCCTGGTCGGCGCTGAGGAAGGTCACCGAGCTCCACACCGCCCTGCGCTACCGCAACAAGACCCTCCAGGACCTCTTCGATCGCTTCGGCTTCCCCCAGGAGCTCCAGGCCATCCTCAGCGGCCAGGGGGGCTGCTACTTCCTGCCGCCGGACCAGGTCTCCGTGCTGGCCCACGCCGTGGTGGCCGGTGGCTACGACGCCGGCGCCTACTTCCCCGAGCGGGGCTATGGCCACGTCGTGGAGTCGATCGCCGGCGTGGTGCGAGGGGCTCCGGGCTGCGTGGTGCGCACCGAAGCCGAGGTCCGGGAGCTGGTGGTGGAGGGCGGGCGGGTCCAGGCCGCGGTCCTGGCCGACGGGGAGCGGCTCGAAGCCGACGCCTTCATCTCCAACGCCGACCCGGGCCTCACGACCGACCTCGCCGGCCGCGAGCACTTCAGCAGCGCCTTCCTCGAGAAGCTCGACTACGACTACAGCGCCAGCGTCTTCTCGATGTACCTGGGCCTGGCCCCCACGGACCTGGCCGCCCACGGCATCGGCAACCACAACGTCTGGTACTACCCCTCCAACGACCTCAACGCGCTCTACCGGCGAGCGCTCGAAGACGCGCCGCCCCCCGAGGAGCCCTTCCTCTTCATCACCTCTCCCACCCAGCACACACCCCACCCGGAGCTGCTGGCCCCGGAGGGCCACGAGCAGCTCGTGGTGCTGGCCGCCACCGGCTACGACTGGTGGCACCGGCTGCGCACGACGAGTCGAAGGGAGTACGGCAGGGCCAAGAAGGACTTCGCCAACCGGATCATCGACCTGCTCGAGGAGCGCTTCGTGCCCGGGCTGCGCGGTCGGATCGTGACGAGGGCCCTGGGATCACCGACCACCAACGAGCGCTTCGTGGCGGCGGTGCGCGGCAATTGCTATGGCTCGGAGCTCACGCCGAAGAACGTGAACTTCCGGCGGCTCTCGTTCCGGACCTCGCTGGAGAACCTCTTCCTCGTGGGAGCGGCCTCGGGCATGCCCGGGTTCGCCGGGTGCATCACGACGGCGAGCAAGGTGTACGAGCAGCTCACGGGGGATGCGGTGCGGTAGGATGCGTGGTCGTCTCCGGACGACGATCACCGTCCTCAAGGAACGGGGCCACGACTCGGCCGGGCACGACGTCGCCCCGGCGAGCCTGGAACGGCTCGTGCAGACCTCAGGTGCAGCCCAGGTATTCCATGTCTCCCTCCCTCCTCTGGACGCTGCTGGCGGGCTGCGCCGGGCCCGTGACCGACACCGGCCGTGGCCCCGGGCCCGCAGACCTGGAGCGCTGCGTCACCACCGACCTGCTGCTCGCCGCGGACTTCGACCACCCCGACCGGCCCAACCTCGCCACGATCACGGCCCGGGTGCCGCGCACGCAGGATCCCGACGAGGCCTGGATCCGCTACCGGGAAGGACCCTTCGACCACGAGGTCGACCTGGACCTGGAGGCGCGGGTCGAGCGAGGCCGGCTGCGCTGGGACCACCCCTTCCCCAGCGGCGCCGAGGTCGAGCTCACGCTGGAGCTGGGAGAAGGAGAGGACAGGCGCTGCCAGACCCTCGCCCTGGACGTGCCCGTGGTCGACGAGACGATCTTCCCCCTCCACGTCTCGGACTGGACCTACGAGGCCTACCCCAGGCCGGTGGTCACCACGGCCTCGGTGGTGGTGGCTCATGCCGACGGGGAGCGCATCGAGCACGTCCTGTTGCTGGACCACGCCGGGCGCTACCTCTGGAGTCACCCGGTCTACGCACCGAGGGCCTTCGCCGTGCCCGACGGAGTGCTCCTGCTCTCCGACACGACCGAAGAGGGCGACGACGACGCCCAGGTGCTCACCCTCATCCGCTGGGACGGCCGCGTCGAGGAGCAGGACCTGATGGTGGAGGACTACCACCACGACTATGTCGTGCCCGAGGACCAGGGGACCGTCTACACCCTGGCCCTCGAGGACCTGGAGGTGTCCGAGGAGATCTGCACCCGGAAGCCGGTGGTGGGGGACGTGATCCTCCAGGTGGACGCGGCTTCCTCCGTGGACCTGTGGCGGACCAGCGAGGACTACCCGGCCGACTACGACAACTGCAACGCGATCACGAGCCGCTCGGTGAGCTACCTGAACGGGCTCGGCTACCACGACGGGATCCTGGCGGCCTCTTCGAGCCCCGCTCACGGCACGGGTGCTTCGGGGCTGGTCGTGGGCTACCGCGACGAGCCGGCCGAGGAGGCCTGGCGCTTCCACTACCTGTCGGTCTCCGACGAGGAGTCCGACGTCGCCCTCACCTACGAGGCCGGCTGCCAGGGGGACTCGGGGGAGACCCAGGCTCTGCTCAAGCCCCACGGAGTCGTCTGCGAAGACACCCTGACCGCCGGCGGCGGGCGCCAGCTCAACTGCTTCGTGCACAACCGACGGGGACCGGAGGAGTGCGACAGCCTGGAGTGGCTCCAGATCGACGTCGACGACGACGGGCTGTCCGCGGTCTGCCTGGACAGCACCCGCCCGACCTCGGTGGCGGCCGACGACACCTGCGGCAACAGCGCCCAGCACGGCAACGTCGACTGGCTGGACGGACGGGTGGACGACCCTGAGGGGCTGTTCGCGGTCCAGTTCTCCCCGGCGGGTGGCTACACCGTCGGCGTGCGAGCCCGACTCGAGGCCGGCACGTCCGAGCTGGTCGAGGCCTTCCGTGTCTTCGACCCCCACGCCGACTGGCTCGACCTGGACGCCCAGGACGGCGCGACCTGCCTGGACAGCGCTCCGTCCTGCACGGCCGATGGCCGCTTCGTCTCCGCCCGGCCCGGGCTGGGAGACCGCTGGGCCGCCTGGGACTGAGCTACCTCACATACATCGACAACGGCACCGAGGTGCTCCAGGGCGCCCCGTAGGCGTGGTTGATGAAGCTGGAGCCCTCCGGGTCGTCCAGGGGGCAGCCCTCGTTGTAGACCGCGCTCCAGCCCGGGCCCGTGCCGTGGTTGATCGAGTGGCCCTGGGCCTCGCAGCCATAGCCGTCGTGGTCCAGGACGTGCAGGTAGAGGTTCGTGCTGCACAGGGTCGACGACGTGAAGTCCCCGTCGGTCATCGCCCACTCGTAGTCCGTGCCCTCGCCGCAGTTGGCGGGCACGGCGTCCTGGAAGGCCTGGAAGTCGCCGCTGCCGTCCGACACGCCCTCGTAGGCGGCGAACATGCCGTCGCCATCGACGAAGAGCAGGTCCTCGAAGGGCACGCTGGAGAAGGCCTCGGCCTTGTAGTCGCTGGTCGTGGACAGGCTGCCGAAGACCGAGGTGTCGGTGATGTTCGTGGTGGACCAGGTGCCACTCCAGTCCTGGGTCGCCACCAGCGTCCAGCCGCCGCCGCTGGTGCCCATGTCGCACCACACGTCCTCGGGGTCGACGCCGGTGCCGTAGCCGTCGGGGTCGATGGCGTAGGCGCCGTCGGTGGTGTAGCCCTTGCCGAGCACGTCCAGGCAGTCGACGCCGACCGCGCAGCCCCCTGACGGCTCGGGCAGGACCGCGGCGTCGGTGTCGTCGCAGTCGTCGCCACCACAGGTGTGGTCGGCGTAGCCGTCCCCGTCGGCGTCGTTGTCGGTGAGGCCGTCGCAGTCCCGGTCGGTGCCGTCGCAGGCCGGGGAGGCGCCCGGGTTGAACGAGGAGTCCGTGTCGTCGCAGTCGCCGTCGTCCAGGACGTAGAGGCCGGAGGGCGCCTCGCAGCCCGTCGCGGACAGAGCGCTGTCGCCGTAGCCGTCCCCGTCGTAGTCCAGGTACCAGGTGGTGTCCGGGTTCACGGCAGCGTCGCTGTCGTCGCAGTCCTCGGCGTTCTCTACCGTGCTGGTGGGCTGCTCGCAGCCGGTCGTCGCTGCACCGCTGTCGCCATAGCCGTCGCCGTCGCTGTCGGCGTACCAGGTGCCGGCGTCGGTGGCGCCGCCGTCGACGTCGCCGTCACAGTCGTTGTCCTCGCCGTCGCACACCTCCTCGGCGCCAGGGTTCACGGCCGTCTCGTCGTCGTCGCAGTCGGTGCCGTCGGCGACCGTGCCCGTCGGCGCCGAGCAGGCCTCGACGGTGCTGTCGGGATCGCCGTAGCCGTCGCCGTCGGTGTCGCTGTAGAAGGTGTCGAAGTCGCTGGCGCCGTCGTCCACGTCGCCGTCGCAGTCGTTGTCCAGGCCGTCGCAGACCTCGGTGCCGACGGGGTTCGCCTCGCCGTGGGCATCGTCGCAGTCCAGGTCGTTGCTCACGTACCCGCTGGGCGCCTCGCAGGCCTCGACCGTGAACGCCGACTGGCCGAAGCCGTCGCCGTCGACGTCCAGGTACCAGGTGGTGGCGTCGGTGAGGTCGGGGTCGTCGTCGTCGACCAGGGTGTCGCAGTCCTCGTCGTCGCCGTCGCAGACCTCCGGGGCGCCGGGCCAGGCCGAGGCGTCACCGTCGTCGCAGTCGGTGTCGTCGGCGACCGTGCTCGAGGGCTGCCAGCAGGTGGTGGTGGGGGCCGAGGCGTCGCCGAAGCCGTCCCCGTCGACGTCGGCGTACCAGGTGCCCTGGTCGGCCACGTCCGGGTCGTCGTCGTCGACCAGGGCGTCGCAGTCCTCGTCGTCGCCGTCGCAGACCTCGACGGCGCCCGGGTGCACCGCGGCGTCGCCGTCGTCGCAGTCGGTGGCGTCGGCGACCAGGGCGCTGCTGCCCTCGCAGCTCACCGTCGAGCTGTCGGGATCGCCGTAGCCGTCCCCGTCGACGTCGGCGTACCAGGTCGAGGCGTCGTCCGCCTCCTCGTAGATATAGCCCTAGCACTAGTTGTAATCAACGTAGCAGGACTCGTTTGCGCCCGGCCAGGT
>CAZCVP010000012.1:0-64451 GCA_964501915.1 uncultured Enterobacterales bacterium | reverse complement strand
GCGTCGGCGTCGGTGTCGGTGTCGGTGTCGGTGTCGGTGTCGGTGTCGGTGTCCGAGTCGGTGTCGGTGTCCGAGTCCGCGTCGACGTCCGTGTCCTCCTCGTGGACCGGCGTCAGGTCCACGTAGTCGGTCACCCAGTCGTAGTAGATGTCCACCCGAGTGGCCCCCGCCGCCGCGTTGCGATCGTCGCACTCCACCGGCCAGCTCCCGTCCATCATGATGCCGAAGGCGTTGATGCCGATCAGCTCCAGCACGCCGCCGGAGGTCGGAAAGAGCATCGCGCCACCCGAGTCACCCGAGCAGATGTTGCGGTTCTGGCCGGTCTGGTCCCAGGTGTAGATCACCCGACTCTGGATCTCGTAGATCGGCACATCGACGGTCCGCTTCACACCCGAGCCGCGCCCGCTGTCGTCGCTGTTGCCCCAGCCGACGTAGGTGGCCAGCTCGTCGCGCATGTTCGAGTTGGAGAGGCGGTCGTCGTTGACCGGCACCGTCTCCACGTTGGAGATGGTGTTGGTGAGCTTCATCACGCCGATGTCGTGGTAGCCGGAGTTGGAGCCCTCGTAGTCCGGGTGCCGGTGCATCTCCCGGACGGTCGTGAAGCGAGTGCTGGGGTCCTCGATGTCCGTGCCGATCCCGAAGTACGTGGTGCCGCCATCCTCCATGGACTCCACGCAGTGGGCGGCCGTGAGCACCCACTGCTTGTGGACGAGGGAGCCGGAGCAGAGCCCGCTCATGTTGCCCTGCTCGTGGTACAGGATGCCCACGAACTCGTAGTCCGAGGTCTTCTGGCCATTGACGATGGGCGGGGGGGCCTGGGCCAACACGGCGGGCAGCAGTCCGAGGAGCATCACGTCTCCGGTGAGCGCGCCTCGCAGGAGCGGGCGGCGGACGATTAATGCCAGGGTCTCACACCGACCGCCACCCCCACGGCTCGTTCTTGACGGGCGAGTGACGTCACCCTCGGGGTTCAGTGCAGCCGGCTGATCTCCACCAGGATCGGATCGACTCGATCGGGTCGCTCCGGCTTGTGGGCTCGCAGGCTCGCCTTGCAGACGCTGCCGCTGCTGACCAGGGCGTCCCGGATGGCCACCGCCACGGCGTCCCGGGGCGTGAGCCACACCACGTAGGCGGAGACGAGGGCCTCGCAGGCGTCCGGGTGGGAGAGGTTGGCGAGGGCAGTGATCGCCGTGAGCTGGGCGCTGCGATCGTCCCAGTCCTCAAGCGTTCTCTTTAGAAGAGGAACCGCCCGCGGATCCCCGGTCGGTCCGAGCAGGCCGAGCGCCAGGCGACGGACGGTGGGCTCGGGATCGTGCTCCGCCATCGCCAGCAGGGTGTCGAACTCGGCCGCCACACCCTCGGGGCCGAGGGCGTAGAGCGCCGCCTTGCGTTCCTGGGCATCCTCCGCTGACAGGAGCGGCCCCGTCATCCCCTCCCCGCAGCCCAGCAGTCCCAGCAACACAGCGAACATCGGGCCGAGGATACTCCGGGCGCACAGGTTACCCCTCCGGCCGATCCGGAGACACCCCATGCGCACTGCCCTCCTCGCCCTCGCGCTCACCCTCTCCGCGTGCGGCCAGGGCGAGACGCCCGCCCCCGCCAAGGACCAGGTCGAGATCCCGGACGCGGCCAAGGCCGCCCAGCGCGCCAGGCGCGCCAAGGCCAAGGTCAAGGCCAGGGCCGAAGCGGCTGCACCCGCCGTGCCCGAGCCCCTGTCGGAGAAGCTCCAGGCCCTGATGGACCCGTCCGCCCTCGCCGAGACCGCTCCGGACGAGTTCAAGGTCTCCTTCGAGACCACCGAGGGGACCTTTGTCGTGCTGGTGCACCGCGCCTGGTCTCCCAACGGGGCGGACCGGTTCTACAACCTGGTCCAGAGCGGCTACTACGACGACACCGCCTTCTTCCGCGTCCTCGACGGCTTCGTGGCCCAGTTCGGCATCCACGGCGAGCCACGGGTCGCGGCGAGGTGGCGCGAGGCGCGCATCGACGACGATCCCGCCGGCGAGTCCAACACCCGCGGACGCATCGTCTTCGCCACCGCAGGCCCCAACACCCGCACCACCCAGCTCTTCGTGAACTACCG
Organism: uncultured Enterobacterales bacterium; assembly: GCA_964501915.1. Classification (GTDB taxonomy): domain Bacteria; phylum Myxococcota_A; class UBA796; order UBA796; family CAJQPC01; genus CAYFPX01. Next base: position 62,368 of record CAZCVP010000012.1, on the reverse strand, counting down.
TGACAACGGCAACCTGGACGCCATGGGCTTCACGCCCTTCGGCGAGGTGGTCGAGGGCATGAGCGTCGTCGATGGCCTGTACAAGGGCTACGGCGAGGGTGCTCCCCGAGGCCGTGGTCCCCACCAGGGCCAGTTGCTGCAGAAGGGCAACGGCTACCTCCAGGAGAAGTTCCCGGAGCTGGACTACGTGAAGACGGCGACGATCCTGTAGGGATCCGCTTCGGTCAGATCCCGACCCAGCCCAGGTAGAGGTCATCGCCCTCGCGAAGGGCGACGGCCAGCAGGTCGGCGGCGGTCGCTGCGAGGGCGCACTCGTCCGCGGTCAGCCCGCCCGTGTCCAGCTCCCAGGCCTGGGTGGAGCCCGAGGCTATCGGATCCGCCATGAGCAGCCAGACCGAGCCGTCCGCCCCGACCCCACAGGCGTAGATCTCGCCCGACGGCGCCGGCGACACGTCGATGGTGGTCATCGCCTCGGCGGTCGGGACCACCTCGACCTCGAAGGACCCCGACCCGGCGAGGTCCACACCGTAGATCAGCACCGAGTCCGAGCTGGAGGAGTAGTCCCGGGCCACGGCAAAGGCCAGCACGTCGTGCTGCCAGGTGAACTCCAGATCGGGGATGGTGTAGGAGCTCGTGCTCCAGCTATCTTCGACATAGAGCTCCTCGGCCTCCTGGCTCCGGTAGATGATGTCCAGCGGAGGGTTGGTCCTGCCCGTGGAGCTGTAGATCCCGTAGGTCGCGCCGTCGTCGTAGTCACAGCGGCTGTGGGAGAGGGTGTTGGCGTAGGCGTGCCAGGCCGCGCCGGTGTTGCCGGAGATCAGGTAGCTGAGGTGGATCTGCGCCAGCTCCATGCCGCCGCCGCGGGTGCTGCAACCGACCGCGGTGACGTTCTGCGAAGACGAGAACCCGATCTGGAGGTCGTCGAAGAGCGTGTTCACGCCCGTCTGCTGCCAACCAACCGCGCTGGTCCCGCCCGTGTTGCGGTCCAGCACGTCGATCTGGAAGATCCGACCATCCGGCGAGTCATCGAAATTGCGGACCCAGAAGAAGTACTCGTCCGAGGCCAGGAAGTCCGCAGCCTCACCGGTGGTGCCCAGGCTGCTCCCGGAGCCGTCCGCATAGAAGTCGGCCTCCGCGCCGAAGGGATCCTCGGGGTCCCAGGTGCTCGCCAGCTTGCCGTCGTGGAGCTCGCCGCTGCCTTCGTCGAAGGTGACCGCCGACCAGCCGACATGGATCTCGTCGCCCAGCGAGCTGCTGGTGAACGAGACCTCGGGACCCCGCACGTAGGCCGACTGCCGGGTGTCGATGGGCTCGAATTCGAAGCTGTCCTCGTCGCCGTAGCAGTCGCCGTCCTCGGAGTCGCCGAGGCGCTCGAGGCCGCCCGGGTGGACGTCGGTGTCCTGGTCGTTGCAGTCCGAGGCGTTGGTGGCGTAGCCCTCCGGCAGCTCACAGGCGGTGGTGGTGCTGGAGCCGGTGCCGTAGCCGTCGTCGTCGGAGTCCTCGTAGAAGATGGTGGGGTCGACCGGGGTGTCGTCGTCGTCGACCAGGTCGTCGCAGTCGTTGTCGACGCCGTCGCAGACCTCGGAGGCCTCCGGGCTCAGCTCGGGGTCCTCGTCGTCGCAGTCCAGCCCGTTGTCGGACTGGTCCTCGCCGACCTCGCAGGCCTCCTCCGAGACGTCCGGGTCGCCGTAGCCGTCGCCGTCGCTGTCGGCGTAGACGGTGATCTTCACGCCTTCGTCGGTCTGGTCGTTGCAGTCGTTGTCGGCGCCGTCGCAGACCTCGGTCGCTCCGGGGTGCACCGCCAGGTCCTCGTCGTCGCAGTCGTTGTCGACATCGAAGCCGTCGCCGTCGATGTCGTCGTCCGGGGTGTCGGCGTCGCAGTCGTTGTCGACCCCGTCGTAGGGGGTCTCGTCCTTGCCGGGGTGGACGCTGGGGTCGAAGTCGTCGCAGTCCTCCCCGCCCCACTCGAGGCCGTCGTAGCCGTCTTCGTCGAAGTCCAGCAGCTTGGCCTGCCGAGCGGTCACCTCGTCGTCCGAGACCCAGATGCACGCCGCCAGGGAGAGGAGGAGGGTCATCGAAGCTACCAGCGACGGGTGAAGGTGAGGCCGGCCCCGTCGTCGAGCACCACGACCCCCACGCCAGCCGCGGCGACACCGATCGCACCGACGGCCATTCCCGAGATCGCCAGGGCGTTGGTCCGAGTCTGGTGGGCCTCGAGCTCGTGGGGGTTGGGCTCGTTCTCGAAGGCGTTGTGGCTCACCCCGGCCAGGGCGATGAGCACCCCGCCGGCGACCACGCCGAAGCCACCGCCGGCCAGCAGGCCGACGCTCGCGCCGCGCCCGCCGCCACCGCTGCTGTCGCTGGAGCGGCTCGAGGACCGCGGAGGAGGAGAGGAGGAGCCGTCTCCGGAGCCCAGGGGCAAGGAGCGGCCCTCGCCGCTGCTCACGCGCACGATGCGCGCCTCCATGGCCTCCTCGGGGCCCTGCTTCCACTGGAGCAGGTGGTTGCCGACGGTGACGTCGTGGGGAGCGCCGGTGTTGATGGGCCGGCCATCGAGCCAGACCTCGACGCGGCCGTCGACACGCAGCGTGCCGCCCGGCGTCTCCAGGATCTGGGCCCGCACGGCGTCGTAGGCCGCCTCGGCGTCGGCACCGAGCATCGGGTCGATCTGGGCGAGGGGCGAGACCGCCACCGCTCGCTCGAACAGGATGTCGGCGGCGTCCGTCTCGCCCATGTAGAGCTCGATGGCCCCGGAGAGCTGGTAGAGGCTGGTGAGCAGCACCGTGTTGACGGCCTCGGGCTGACACAGCAGTCCCGCGGTGGCCTCCAGCGACAGCGAGCGGGCCGTCTCCAGGTCCACGTCGTTCAGGGCCGCCGAGATGCCCGTGATGGCCTCGCCGAGGTTGGGGCAGTCCTGGGCCAGTGCGGCCCCCATCAGAAGCCAGATCACCGCACGGCACCTTCAGCCCGACGGTAGACGAACTTGTTCTCCTCGCCGGCCCGTACGGTCACGGTCTTGCGAATGGAGTCCTCTCCGTCCACGAAGAGCAGCTTGTGGGTTCCCGGCGCGAGCTGGGTCGCGACCGGGGTCTTGCCGACGCTCTTGCCGTCTACGAAGACCGCGATGCCGAAGGGCATCGACGCGAGCCGCACCCGCACCGGCGCAGCGGCCGCTGGCGGCGGGGTGCTCTTCTTGGCGGGCTTGGGGGCCGGCTTCACCGTGGCGGGCTCGGCCGCTGGCGCCTTGGTCTTCGCGGGCTCGCTGGAGGGTTCGGCGTCCGCCTTCTCGGCGCCGGGGACCTCCGGCTCGCCGTCCGCGGCCTCGCCGTCCGCGACCTCGCCTTCCGCTGCGACGATCTCTGCGTCGGCCGGGACAGGGGCGATGGCCTCCACCTTGGCCGGGGGTGGGCGGTGCGCCGGCTGTGCGGCGGGCCGACTCTCCGACGGGGCGGGGGTTCGGAGGACCAGCAAGGCGGCGGCGGCGATCGCCAGGCCGAGCAGCACCACGAGGCGCCAGCCCCCCCCCGTCGCCTTCGGCGGCTCCGGCTCCTGCTCGAGGGCCACGGTGGCGTCGGCGCCGGTCGTCTCCGCCGCGATGGACCCCACAGCCTCCTGGGCGGTCACGCCCTCCGGGAGGCGCCCGCTGGGCTCCTCGTAGAGGGTGCGCCCGGTGAGCTCGCCGTTCTCCTCGTCCTGTTCCGGGATCTTGACCAGCGGGATGGCGTCCGGGGCCCACTCCCACATCGCAGGGCCCTGGGCCTGCTTCTCGAGTTCCTGGCAGCGCCGCATCACCTCGCGGGCCGTGGGCCGCTCGTCGTAGTCGAAGTGGAGCATCGACGCGACGAGCTGGCGGGCCGCCTCGGCGTGCTCCCCGAGGCCCCGCAGATCGGCCTCCTGGAGCTTCTTGTTCACCTTGACCTGGTGATCCTCGACGGCGTCACCGGCGAGCCCGAAGCGAATGCGGGCGACGGTCTCGAAGGCCAAGACACCGAGGCTGTAGATGTCGGAGGCCGGGCTCGCCCGGCCCTCGAGCAGCATCTCGGGGGCCATGTAGCGGAGGGACCCGAGGTTGTAGTCCTGGGTGTGGGACTCCCGGTCCATGTGGTCGGACCGGGCGATGCCGAAGTCCAGGACCTTGACCTCCCCGTCGGGGGTGATGCGCACGTTCGCCGGCTTGATGTCCCGGTGGAGCACCTCGAGGGGCCGGCCGGTGATCGAGGACGGACGGCTGTAGGCGACGTCGAGGGCGTCGGCGACGTGGCGGATGATCTCCAGGGCGCAGGTGGGCGGGATCTCGTCGCGGAAGCGGTTCGGGTTCAGCAGCCAGTTGAGGTTCACCCCGGGGATGAACTCCATGACCACCGTGGGGCGACCGGCGAGGGTGATCAGGTCGTCGGCCTGGACGATCGCCCGGTGGCGCATCATGCCCAGCAGGCGCGCCTCGTCGCGGATGCGGGTGGCCATCTCCTCGCCACCGGCGATGTCCGAGCGCAACAGCTTCAGGGCGACGGTCTTGGCGAAGCCGGAATTGGTCTGCAATTCCGCGAGGTAGACCTCTCCGAAGCCACCCACGCCGATGCGCTTGAGCAGCTTGAATTGACGCTTCGAGGGAGTCGCGGTGTCGAGCTGCAAGGGCCTGTAGTCTCGGACGAGAGAAGGGGAGCGTCAAGTGGACAGCCCACCCACCCCTAATCCAGCCTACACCGGAGGCCCAGATCCCGCGCGGTCCCGGGCAGATGGAGGCGCGCGGTGAGCCTCTCCCCCCAGGGACTGAAGCCGTCGTGATCAGGCGTCCTGGCGCAACACCCCCATCGACCTCAACATGTCGTAGAGCGGCGTGTCCGCCCCCTCGAAGCGGTCCGTGCGCCCCCCGTTCTCCAGCCTGAGCACGCCCCGGGGACAGACCGCCGCGCAGACCCCGCAGCCCACACAGGACGCCCGCACGATGTTGCGTCCACGCTGCGCGTAGGCCCGCACGTCGATGCCCATCTCGCAATACGTTGAGCAGTTCCCGCAGGAGATGCACTGACCGCCGTTGGTGGTGATGCGGAAGCGTGAGAAGAACCGCTGGATCAGACCCAGGATCGCCGCCTGGGGGCAGCCGAAGCGGCACCACACCCGGCTGCCCAACAGCGGGTAGAAGCCGACCCCGACCACGCCGGAGAACGCCGCGCCGATCGCGAAGCCATAGGTCCGGTAGTAGAGCGCCTGGCCACCATCGCTCCACAAGGGGCGCCCGAGGGCTTCGTGGATCCAGAGCCCGGCGGTGAGGACCACGATGGCCACCAGCACGAGGTGGATCGACCAGCGCTCGATGCGCCAGGCCCGCTCGGAGCTGTCCGAGAGCTGGCGCCAGGGGTCCCCGAGGGTCTCGGCGAGCCCACCGCAGCCACAGACCCAGGAGCAGTACCAGCGCTTGCCGTAGAGGTACGTCAGCACGGGCACGGCGACGAAGCTCGCCAGCGCCCCCCACAGGATCATCGCCCAGCCCAGCGAGCCCCCGTCGATCGTCCAGCCGAGGCTGAAGGGCAGCAGGTACTCCGGCTTCAGGGGCCAGAAGTAGGAGAAGTAGAACTCCGCCTGGCTGAGCTGCTGGAGCACACTGGGCAAGACGAAGGCCAGGCCGAGCTGGAAGAAGACCACCGAGCCGGTGCGCACGAGGTGGTAGGCGCTGTGGCGGTACTTCATCGCCATGCGCACCCCCATCACGATCACGGCGAGGGTGTAGAGGAAGCCGTAGAGGAACCACTTGTCGGCCGGCTGGCCCGCCAGGGCCTGGGCCAGCGGGTCGACCAGGGTGACGGCCCCGGAGAAGGGGAAGGCCCCCCAGGCGTCCTGCCACCAGTAGAGCACGCAGTAGAAGCCGGTCAGGGCGACACCAGCCGCCCAGCCGGCCCAGCCACGGGTGTTGAGCCCCCGGAAGAAGACCCCGTCGTTCTGGATGCCCGGGGTGGTGTCCTTGTAGGCCAGCCAGTGGTAGGCGCTGCCGCCGCCGAGCACCAGCGCCAGGATGCCCAGCAGCCAGGGCCAGCCCGTGAGCGGTCGGAACAGGGTCGAGACGAAGAGCACACAGCCGAGCAGGGTCAGGGTCAGGGCCACGCGGGTCGCGCCACGAGGAGCGTTGGCGTGGCGGAAGGTCTCCGAGGCCTGCGGTGCCAGCTCCTCGAACAGGGCGACGTCGGGATCGGTGACGGTCACGGGCTCGACTCGAGCTGTTCGAAGAAGGTGGCCCGGACCTCCGCCTCGTGGCGCCGGTGGAGCTCGGGATCGAAGCTGGCCTCGCCGAGTCGGGGGAGGACCTCGCGCACGGAGGCTCCCTCCTCGATCCAGCGCTCGCAGACCTCGTGGCGGTAGCGGATGCCCATCAGGTTGATGCCCAGCACCGCGTCGCCGTCGTACACGAGCCGCACGGACTTCCGGCCGCTCTCGTGCTCCCAGTAGAGGTCGTGCTTGCCGTCCTGGGGCCGATTCGGCACGTCGCCGTAGACCTGGTACTCGATGTCGAAGAACTTCGCGCTGTTGAACCAGGTCCGCACCTCGTAGGTCGTGCTGCCGCCCAGCACGTTCTCCGCGCAGACCTCGCCCTGGAAGCGGCCCGTGTACCAGACCTGCTGGATGAGGTTCCGCACGCCCTCGGCGGTCCGGATCTCGGCGCAGTCCCCCGCGGCGAAGACCCCCTCGACGCTGGTCCGGAGCTGCGCGTCCACCAGGATCCCCCGGCCCGTCTCGATGTCGCTGCCCTGGACCGCCCCCAGGTTCGGTCGCACCCCGGCGGTCAGGCCCACGAACTGGCACTCGGTGTGCTCTCCCTCGCTCGTCGTGACCCCGCCGGCGGCGCCGGTGCCATCGTCGTGGATCTGCTGGAGCTCCGTCGACAGGCGGAGGTCGATGCCCTCCTCCCGGATGGCTCGGGACACCATCCGGGCCTCCTCCGGAGGCAGCACGTTGTCCCAGTAGGCGCTCTCCCGCACGAGCATCGTGACCGGCACGCGGCGGGTGTGGAGCATCTCGGCGAGCTCGAGACCGATGAGCCCACCGCCCACGATCACCGCCCGCTCCAGCCGCGGCGTGATGCGCTCCAGGCTCACCACGTCCTGGAGCGAGTAGAGCCCCTGGACCCGGTCGAGGTCCTGGCCGGGCCAGCCGAAGCGGTTGGGCTGGCTGCCCGTGGCCAGCACGAGCCGGTCGTAGCCGAGGGAGTCGCCCTCGGCGAAGTGCAGCGTGCGGGCCGCGGTGTCGATGCGCTCCACCCAGCCTCGCCGCAGCTCGATGCGGTTGTCGGCCCAGAAGTGGTCCTCGTAGAGCTTGGTGTCCCGGTACCGCAGGTGTCCCATGTAGATGTACATCAGCGCGGGACGGCTGAAGGGGTAGGTCGACTCGCCGGAGATCATGGTGATCCGCACCTGCGGATCGCGCTTGCGCAGGTGCCGGGCCACCGTGAGACCGGCGATGCCGTTTCCGAGGATGGCGACGTGCATGCCCAAGGGTATTCCGACCCGGGGAGTCGGTTGCTCTGGGCGACTCTCGGCCGGGTGGGCTCAGGCCCGGGCGACCGCCAGGACCACGTCCTCCCGCAGCGTGCGGATGACCTCCGCTGCCACGAGCACCCGGCTCATGGCGTCGCGGGGCGCCGAGGAGGACCGGGCCCTGGACAGCACCTGGTGACTGGCCTCCAGGGCGACCTGGACCAGCGCCGTCGTGCGCTCCTCCAGAGGCGCCCAGGCCTCGACCGAGAGCTCGTGGTCCAGCCCCCGGATGAAGCCCGACAGGGACCCGGCCAGGTGGGCCAGGGTCTCCAGCTCGGCGAGGCGCCGGAGCGTCGTGCCCCCGCGGCGCTCCAAGAGCGCGGTCGCGCTGGCCCCGAGCTCCCGGAGCCGCTTGTCGAGGACCGCGACGAGCAGGGCCTCGGCGGGCAGGACCGGGACGGGGTCCTGGAGGTCCTGGGACCTGTCGAGGGCGCGAAGATCAAGGGCTGCGCTGGACATGGCGGGTGTATCGGTGCGCCCGATCCCGACCTTGAGGATCTCCGAAAGAAAAGTATGTCAGTTGGTTCCCATCCGGAAGAGGCGGACCGAGTCGGCGAAGCCCGCGACCGAGCCAGGTGGCTTCGCCAAGCCGCAGACATGGCATAGTCATTTCAATGGCTTGGCGGAGTCGCCTGGCGACGGTCCCGGGCGAGTCCGGCGACGGGAGCCTCTTCCGGATGGGAACCAGCTAGTTGTCGGCGTTCCAGACCGGCACGTAGGCCTTGAGCTTCCCAAGCGCGGAGGGGCCCACCTGAGGGGTCTCCGCCAGGTGGTCCATGTCCGGGTGGGGCCGGCTGTCGATGATGGACGTCGCCGCATTCGACGGTAGGTCGACGTCGACGTCGAGGATCTCGAAGCTCGCCTCGTTGGCGATCTCGAGGACGACCTCGACCTCCTCCTCGGTGAATTCGACCCCCTCCCACTCCAGGTCGGTGCCCGGATCTCCCACCACGTAGGCCACGAGGCTGCGAAGCGAGGCATCTCCGACCTGGGGCACGAGATCGACCTCGTCGAGGTCGTCGAAGAGGTCGTCGTCGCTCGTCCCGCAGGTCGCGTCGGGACCGTCCCGGTGGTCCACCAGGTTCGCCGCCGCGTCGGCGTCCAGCGGCACGTCGTCGTCCAGGACCTCGAAGTCGGTGCTGCAGACGTTCAGGAAGGCCAGGACCGCGGCGACTTCGGCATCCGTCAGCCCCAGCCGCTCCTGGGCCGACAGGGTGGTGCCCGAGTCGCCGTCCACCGGGAGCAGGTGGGTGTCCGTGATGCAGCCGGCCACCAGCATCGGCACCGGCAAGAGCCTCAGGAGTCGTCGCACGCCGGCTCTCCGAGGACCTCGGCCACGGCCTTCCAGGCCCTCGGCTTCAGGAGGTAGTCGATGTGGGACATGCCGGGCAGCATGCGGTTGTCGGCGCCGTCGACCTGCGCGGTCTCGGCCGGCTGCATCATCGGGTCGGAGGTCGACCAGAAGCAGACCAGGCGCGGGCTGCGGTTCCAGGGCTCCTGGTCGTGCAGCCGAGTCATCAGCTCCGAGTCGGGTCGCAGGTCCAGGGTGTGGTCCGTGCCGGCCCAGCGGGCGGCGTGGGTGCCCCGGTGGGGACTGCCGAGGGTGACCAGGGTGTGGACCCGGCTGGCCGTGCCCAGCTCGTCGACCGCCAGCCGGGAGATGATGCCCCCCATGCTGTGGGCCACGAGATCGACCTGGGCGTCTTCCGGGAGCCCGTTGACCTCCAGGACCTGCTGCACGTAGTCCGCGAGCTGCCGCCCGAGCTCGGGCAGGCGACCACCCTCCGGGAACCCGACGGCGTAGCAGCGCCGGCGGCCCCGGGTCCGCAGCCAGCCGTGGTGGAAGAGGAAGTTGCCGCGATGCCCACCCAGGCCGTGCACGAAGATCACCGGCCGGCAGCCGTCGTCGACGAGGGCCGCCGGGGCCTTGAAGCCGGGCACGAGCAGGGTGACCGCCATGGCCGGCATCTGGGCGAGGTCCCGCCGCACGTCTGGATCGACCGCGTTGTAGGCGGTCGCGAAGCCCCGGCCGACCGCACAGGCCACGGTCCACGCACCCTGGCCGACCCGCGTCCAGAAGCCAGCGACGAGGTCCGGTGGCGGCTCGGAGGGAACGGGAGAGGTCTCCACCGTCATCGTCAGCTCCCGGTCAGATCAGGGCGAACAGCACCGTGCCGAAGAAGGCGAAGGAAACGTAGCCGTTCAGGTCGAAGAACGCCTTGTCCACCCGAGACAGGTCATCTGGCCGCACGATGGCGTGCTCGTAGGCGAGGGTCGCGGCCATGGCGACGAAGCCGAGCCAGTAGATGGCGCCCAGCTCGATCGCCGAGGGCAGCGCGGCGAGCCCGGCCACCGTGACGACGTGCAGAGATCCGGAGATCCAGAGGGCGCCGCGCAGGCCGAACCGGGCCGGGATGGAGTGCAGGCCCGCCGCCCGGTCGAAGCCGGCGTCCTGGCAGGCATAGATGATGTCGAAGCCCGCCACCCAGCTCCCCACGACCAGCGCCAGCAGCACCGGTGCCACGGACAAGGAGCCGGCCACGGCGAGCCAGGCGCCCAGGGGCGCCAGCCCGAGCGCCAGCCCGAGCACGAGGTGACAGGCGGGCGTGAAGCGCTTGGTCAGCGAGTAGAACCAGACCACCGCCAGCGCCACCGGCGCCAGGGCGAGGCACCAGGGGCCCAGGGCCCACGCCGCGCCCACGAAGACCACCGCCGACACCAGGGTCCAGGTCCAGGCCACCGGCAGGCTCAGCTCGCCGGACGGGATCTCCCGGGCCGCCGTGCGCGGGTTCCGGCCGTCGATGTCCCGATCGGCGATGCGGTTGTAGCCCATGGCCGCGGACCGGGCGCCAACCATCGCCACCAGGATCCAGAAGACCTGGACCACCGTGATGCCGTGCTCCCGCGCCGCCAGCGCCGCGGCCGCCAGGGCGAAGGGCAGCGCGAAGATCGAGTGGGAGAGCTTGATGGTGCGGGCGAAGGCGCGGGCCTGGTCCGTCATGCGGCGACTCGGCGATCCGCGGCTCCCGGACAGGAGAGCCAGCGGCGGGAAGGCCCGCTCCCCGCACAGAGCGCCGCGGCGGGATCATCGGTGGAGAGGTCGACGAGCAGCAGGCCGGGGGCGGCCCCAGGGCGCAGCACGCCGAGGTCCGGGCGTCCGAGCACCCGGGCACCTCCAGCGGTCACCGCCCGGATCCAGGTGAGCGGGTCCACCTCCGGAGCGGTGGCGGCGAGCAGCGCGAGCTCGGAGAGCAGGTCGAAGTCGGGACAGGAGGCCAGCGAGTCGGTGCCCACGGCCAGGGGGATGCCCCGCTCGACCAGGCCGACCAGGTCCGGCAGGTGGCCGCCCACGTGGAGGTTGGAGCGGGGACAGAGCACGACCGTGCTGCCCGATGACGCCACCCGGTCCAGGTCGTCGGGCGTGAAGCCCACGCCGTGCACGAGGGCGAGGTCCGGCCCCAGCACGCCGAGCCGCTCCAGGTAGCGGACGGGGCTGCAGCCCGGCGGCTCGAAGCCCGAGCGATCCCGGCCCAGCCGATCGATGAGCTCGGCCCAGGGGCCGGTGCCGTGGGCGAGGAAGGTGCGCTCGGCCGGGTCCTCGTCGAGGTGGATGGTGGCCATCGGACCCGGCAGGGCGACCGCCGCGCGGATCAGGGCCGCCGAGGTGCTGTAGGGCGCGTGGGGAGAGACCCGCTGGACGAGTTGCCGGAGGCCGGCTCCGCCGTGCAGGGCCAGGGCCTGCTCCGCCAGGCCCTCGTCGATGCCCAGGACCTCGGCGTGCACGACACCCTGCACCCGGGCCGCCTCCAGGGTCCGGGCTGCCAGGCCGCTGTTGGTGACCTCGGCCACTCCCGCGGTGCCCGCTTCGATCAGCTCCAGCACGGCGCGGCCCACGGCGGCCTGGGCGGCGGTCTCGCTCAGGTCTGCCCGCAGCCCGATCAGCACCGCCACCCAGGTCGGCAGGCCGAGGCCCGCGGGCACATGGCCCCGCAGGGCCGACAGCTCGAGGTGGGTGTGGGCGTTGATCAGCCCGGGCAGCAGGACGCCTGGCAGCCGCCGCCCCGGGGCGCCGCCGATCTCCACGACGGTCCCGCTGTCGGCCACCGCCACGGTGACCTCGCGAGCGAAGCCGCTCTCCAGGAGGACCCAGTCGGGGGTCAGACGCCGCACGCATCGCTCCCCGGTGCCGCCGGAGAGCGTACTGGATCCGGCCCCCGTCCCTGTCACTTCGCTGTCAGCTCCGGCGATCGGCGGACCTGGCGCGACGGGGTGATGGCGGCGCCGACGTAGTCGTAGGAGGCATTGCGCCGCACCGGCGTGAAGCCGGCCTCCCGCACGTTCCGCTCCACGTCGGCCACGCTCATCTGGAAGGTGGTGCCAGCCGCGCTGACCACGTTCTCCTCCATCATCACCGAGCCGAAGTCGTTGCAGCCCATGTGGAGGCTGGCCTGGGCGATGCCCGGTCCCTGGGTGACCCAGGAGGCCTGGAGGTTGCGGAAGCTGTCGAGCACCAGCCGGCTCAGGGCGTTGACCCGCAGGTAGTCGCCCGCCGTGTTGTCGCCCGGCTCCACGTAGTTGTGCTCCGGCTGGAAGGTCCAGCAGATAAAGGCGACGAAGCCGTTCGTCCGGTCCTGGAGGTCCCGGAGCCGCAGCAGGTGCTCGATGCGGTGGGCCGGGGTCTCCATCATGCCGAACATCAGCGTGGCGGACGAGGTCATGCCGCGCTGGTGGGCGGCCTCCATCACGTCGAGCCACTGCTGGGTCGTGCACTTCAGGGGAGCGATCTGCTTGCGGATGCTGTCCACCAGCACCTCGGCGCCGCCTCCGGGCAGCGAGTCCATGCCAGCGGCCGCCAGGCGGTCGAGCGTCTCGTCCATGCTCAGGTCGGAGATCTTCATGACGTGGAAGACCTCCTCCGGAGAGAGGGCGTGCAGGTCCAGAGGGAAGTTCGCCTTGATGTAGCGGAAGAGCCGCTCGTAGTAGTCGATGCCCAGCTCCCGGTGCAGGCCGCCCTGGAGCAGCACCTCGATGCCGCCGGCCCTGACCAGCTCGTCGCACTTGTCGTGGACCTGCTGCTGCGTGAGGACGTAGGCCTCCCGGTGGTTCTTCGGCCGGTAGAACGAGCAGAACTTGCACGCCGTGACGCAGACGTTGGTGTAGTTGATGTTCCTGGAGATGATGTAGGTGACGTCGTCGGTCGGATGCAGCGCCCAGCGACGCAGGTTGGCCGCCGTGCCCAGGTCGCTCAGCGGGGCGTCGTAGAGCTGGAGGGCCTCGTCGAAGCCCAGCCGCTCGCCGGCGGCCCCGCGCGCGAGCAGGGTGTCGGTGTCCGGTCGTCGGGGTCGGATCCGCCCCGGTGGGGCGTAGAGCCGCAGCTCGGTCTGTCGCAACAATCCAGCCCGCGCACCGAGCGCCGCGAAGCGCCGCAGGCCCATCATCGCCCGATCATCGAGCTGGTAGCGGATGTCCTCGGTGAGGTAGGTCCGCTCGGGCTCGGACAGGGCCGAGCGCAGGGCCATGCCCTCCGCGGCCGCGCTGCGCAGGCCGGAGAGGTCCTCCAGGGTGAGGTCCGGCCGGCCGGCCCACACCGCGAAGACGAAGGGCAGTCCCGTCCACTCGGTCCAGGCCTCGGCCAGGTCCAGCTCGAAGCGGAATTGTCCTGGGAGGTGTCGGGCCGCGTCCCCGATGACCAGCGCCGCGACGGTGCCGCCGGCCTTGTCCAGCGCGGTCGTGGGCGGCACGATGCGCACCCTCACGTCCAGGCGCTTCCAGGGTCCGTCCTTGAGCAGCAGCTTGGCCAGGACCACCGAGGTCCGGCTGACGCCATCGAGCAGGACCTCCGTCCACTCCTCCGGCGGGCAGGTCCCGGCGAGCACGACGGAGCGCACGGGTCCGTCGGCGCCGATGCACCAGCCGGGCAGGACCTTGTAGTCCCCGTCGTTGAGCACGGCGGCCACGGGCACGAGCCCCACGTCGACCTCGCCGGCCTGGAGCTTGCGAGCCACCTCGGCCGGGTGGTCCTCGGAGGCCTGGTAGCGGATGCGGTCGAGACGGGTGGTGAGGGGCCAGGCGTTGGTGTAGCCGACGGCGCCGACGCGAATGCGCTTCATGGCTCAGGCCTCCGCGATGATGTTGTAGAGGGTGTCCCGCTCCACCGGGATCCGCCCGGCGTTGCGGATGAGCTGGACGAGCTGGGTCCGGGTGAGGCTCTGCGGCGTCTGCGCCCCGGCCATGTGGTAGATGCGCTCCTCCCGCACGGTCCCGTCGAGGTCGTCGGCGCCGAAGCTGAGGCTCACCTGGGCCAGCTTCAGGCCGAGCATGACCCAGTAGCTCTTGATGTGGGGGAGGTTGTCGAGCAGCAGCCGGCTCACGGCGATCGTGCGCAGGCTGTCGTGCCCCGTGGGCGATGGGAGCCGCTGGAGCCGGTTGTTGTCGTTGTGGAAGCGCAGCGGGACGAAGGTCTGGAAGGCCCCGCGTCGCGGGTACCGGGTCTGGAGCGCCAGGGACTCGTCCTGGAGCTCGCGCAGCCGTAGGAGGTGGTCCACCCGCTCGTCCAGGGTCTCGATCGAGCCGAAGAGCATCGTGGCGTTGGTGCGCAGCCCGAGACGGTGGGCGACGCGGTGGACCTCGAGCCACCCGTCGGCGTCGACCTTGTCGTGGCAGAGCTTGCGGCGGGCTCGGGGGTGGAAGATCTCCGCACCGCCGCCCGGCATCGAGCCCAGTCCGGCCTCGACGAAGGCCCTCAGGACCTCCTCGTAGCTCATGCCGTACTTCTCGGCGTAGTAGTGGACCTCGACCGCCGTGAAGCCCTTGATGTGCAGGTCGGGCCGCTCGGCCTTCAGGGCCCGGATGAGGTCCGTGTAGTAGGAGAACGGCAGGCCCGGGTGCAGGCCGTTGACGATGTGGACCTCGGTGAGGAAGGCGTCCTCCAGCTCCCGGACCCGTCCCACCGCCTCCTCCAGGGACATGGTGTAGGCCTCGGGCTGGTGCTCCTCCAGCCGGGCGAAGGAGCAGAAGATGCAGCTCGCCTCGCAGACGTTGGTGGCGTTGATGTGCAGGTTGCGGTTGAAGTAGGCCAGATCGCCATGCCGCCGCTCGCGCACGAGGTTGGCGAGGGCACCGACGGCGCCGATGTCAGCCGTCTCGAAGAGCTGGAGGCCGTCCGCGTGGTCGAGGCGCACCCCGGCCACGACCTTGTCCATGATGTCGTCGAGACCGACCCGACCGAGGGCGAGGCGGGTCACGGTGCTGAGCTGTGGCTGCATCTCAGAGTCCTTCCCAGGGCTCGCAGACGCCGTGATCGGCGATGCCGAGCTGGGTGAGCACGCGGCCGGCGACGGTGTCCACGAGGTCGTCGTAGGACGCGGGGTGGGTGTAGAAGACTGGGCTGGCTGGCATCACGACCGCTCCGGCCAGGGTGACCTGCTCCAGGTTGCGGACCAGGGGCAGGCTGTAGGGTGACTCCCGCAGGACCAGGACCAGGCGACGGCGTTCCTTGAGCATCACGTCGGCGGCCCGCCCGATCAGGTCCTGGGAGAGCCCGTGGGCGATGCGGCCCAGGCAGCCCGCGGAGCAGGGCAGGACTGCCATCGCGTCCGGCGCCGCCGAGCCGCTGGCGAAGGGCGCCGCGAAGTCCTGGGGACCCCAGATCCGAAGGTCGTACTCGCCCGGATCGGTCCCGACCTCCTGGTTCCAGCAGAGCCGACCGGTCTTGGAGAAGACCAGGTCCACGTGGTGCCCACGAGCCCGCCCCTCGGTCGCGAACCACTCCAGCACGCGGCGTGCATAGGGATGCCCGGTGGCGCCGCCGAGGCCGATCACGAACCTCATCGACGCTCCAGGACCACGAGGGAGGCCACGGGGGGCGCCAGGTCGGTGGAGGAGACGTGCGCGAAGCCAGCGTCCAGAGCCAGGGTCTCGAACTCTCCCCGCTCCAGGTAGGCCTCCATCGAGCGGGCCAGGTAGGCGTAGGCCGCGCGGTCCCCGGACAACAGCCCGCCGACCAGGGGCAGCACGACGCGGTTGAAGACCGCGTGGAACGCCCGGGCGAACCAGGTGGTCGGCCGGAAGAACTCGAGCACCGCGAAGCGGGAGCCCGGCCGCAGGACCCGGTGCACCTCGGCAAGGGCCCGGGCGTTGTCCACCACGTTGCGCAACCCGAAGCCGCAGATCGCCGCGTCGAAGCTGTCGCTGGCGCAAGGGAGGTCCAGGGCATCGCCCCAGGTCGTGTCCACCGGGGCTCCAGGAGGCAGTCGGGGCCGGCCCCGCTCCAGCATGCCCTCGCTGAAGTCCACCGCCTCCACCCGAGAGGCGCCGGCGTCGAGCAGCACGAGGGTGAGGTCCAGGGTGCCGGCGCAGAGATCGAGCACCGTGCCCTGCGCCCCCTCCCCAAGCGACGCCACGGCCCGCCGCCGCCACGCCGCGTCGATGCCGAAGGTGAGCAGGCGGTTGGTCAGGACGTAGGTCGGCGCGATGCGGGTGAACATGTCCCGCACCAGGGCGCCCTTGCGCTCCGCCGGGGGCACGCTGCCGTCGATGCGGGCCGGCTCCTCGGTCACGAGGCCCGCTCCACCAGGTAGACGGCCATCTCCTCCAGCGCGGTGCGCCAAGGCGTGTCGGGCAGCGCTGCGAGCCGTGCGACGCCGTCCTCCACCCGCGAGCGGGCGAAGTCGAGGCTGTCCTCCAGCGCACCGCAGTCGGCGACGGCCGCCATCAGCCGCGGCAGGTCCTCCGCGTCGGGAGGCCCCTGGTCCAGCTCCTGCCGCAGCCCGGGCACCCGCTCCAGGGCCAGCAGCAGCGGCAGGGTGAGCTTGCGCTCGATCAGATCGGCGCCCGGCACCTTGCCCGTCAGGTGCTGCTGTCCCCCGTAGTCGAGCACGTCATCGGTGACCTGGAAGGCGATGCCCACCGCCCGGCCATAGGCCTCCATGGCCTCGCCGAGCGGCCCGTCATCGACCTTGTGGGCGCCCGCCGCGACACACCAGGCGATCAGGGCCGCCGACTTCTTCTCGACGACCTCGAGGTAGGTCCGACGGCTCGTGGACAGGTCGCCCGCTCGCTGGAGCTGGAGCACCTCGCCCTCCGCCATCTCCGTGACAGCTCGAGCCAGGGCGGTCACGGCGACGTGCCCCCCCTCTTCCGAGGCCAGCAGCACCGCCCGAGCAAGACAGAAATCACCGGTCAGGACCGCCGCCCCGTTGCCAAAGACCCGCCAGGCCGCCGGCTGGCCACGGCGCTCGTCGCTGCCGTCCACCACGTCGTCGTGCAGCAGGGAGCCGAGGTGGATCATCTCCCCCACGCACATCAGCCGCGACACCTCGCCGTGCACGCCCACGGCCCGGGCTCCCAGCGCCGTCAACAGCGGCCGCAGGCGCTTGCCACCACAGTCGGCCAGGTAGCGGGCGATGACCTCCACCGCACCGATGTCGGATCCCAGGAGCAGCCGGAGGCTCTCCTCGGCCTCGACCAGGTCGGACCCGGCCAGCTCCAGCGCGAGCGAGGGAGGCGCGATGCGGGTGAGCGGAGCCCCCGCAGCCACACCGACGCGGTGCTCCCGTCGAGCAATGCCTCCCGGGAGGGGGACCAGGTGGGGAACAAAACCCATCGAGTCGGCACTCCTTGCTGGTCTGTACTGGTAATCGCGCCCGGCAGTGATTTCAATCACTACTGAAATAGTTGAAGAAAAGCACCGGCCCGATATCCTGGGTGAGAGGGCCCCCTTGACGCATCACACCGCAGAGGCACAGCCACCCGGTTCCTTCGACGGCGGCACCGCTGCACTGGACCGGGCGATCGAGCTGGCAGCCGCCAGCGTCGGCGAGCTCATGCACTTCTGGGGCTTCAAGCCCTCGATGGGCAAGATCTGGGCCGTGCTCTACCTCTCCCGCGAGCCGCTGGCTGCGGATCGGATCGCCGAGGCGACAGGCCTGTCCGCCGGCATGGTCTCGATGACCCTGAACGAGCTCCAGCTCTGGGGCGTGATCAAGCGTGCCGTGGAGCCGGGGACGCGGCGCAAGCTCTACGAGGCCGAGACGGACATCTGGGCGATGGTCACCCGCGTCTTCCGGGAGCGAGAGCTCAAGAAGGTCCGCGAAGCCACCACCTACCTCACCCGGGCCCTCGAGCTCGCCGAGCACCAGGCCCGGTCCTCCAACCCGGAGGCCATGCTCCGGAGCCGCTTCGTGGCCACGCGCCTGCGCCAGCTCCTGGACCTGGCTCGGACCGGCGAGCGCATGCTGGAGCGCCTGTCGCGCTCCGGCGAAGTGGACCTCGGTCCCCTTCGCGCCTGGCTCGGTTCCTTGCGCCGACGCGGATGATCGGGGCGGGTGCTTCCCGCGAGCGGACCGCTTAGGACAGACTCACCACCCAATCGGGAGATTCACATGCTCACCACGGCTCTCTGGACCACCTGGCTGGCCGCATGCGGCGGCGGCCCCACCCTGGACATCGAGGTCGTCGACGTCTGGTCCAGCCCGGTCGAGGGCGCCACGATCGTGCAGGAAGGTGTGACCGAGCGCATCAGCGTGGACGGTCAGGGACACGCCACCATCGAGGTGGAGCCCGGCACGGTGCGCCTCAGCGCCGGCGCCGACGGCTACATCAAGGACGCCAGCGTGGTCGAGGTCGGCGCCGAGCAGGAGGGCGCCACCACCACCCTGACCCTGTTCCCGATCCCCACCGAGGCCGGCTTCCACGGCATCGGTGACAAGACCTACGTCAAGGCCCAGGAGATGGCGGTCGACGTGATGGCGACCGAGATGACCACCTTCCACGGCATCGAGGACATCCCCAAGCAGGCCACCCTCCCGCGCCGCGGCCAGGCCCATCGCTTCGTCTTCCAGACCACCCTGCGCGAGCAGGAGCTGTCGAGGATGGACATCCACCTCAGCCGGCTCAAGTTCGAGGAGGAGGCCACCGTCACCGGCCCGCTCGGCGAGATCCAGGTCAAGGTCAACCTCTGGGTGACCGACTCCGACCTCGAGTACAACGTCAAGTCGATGGACGCGCCCGACAACTACCTCGTCGTGGCCGCTGGTGAGCTGGAGCCCGGCATCTACGCCTTCCACTCCCAGGGCATCCTCGACGCCCGCGAAGCCGACGCCCTCGACAAGCTGCCCAAGGAGATGCGGGTGGCCTACGCGTTCGAGGTCAAGTAGCGAGCGGCCCCGGGGCGTTCACCCACCCCGCTGGAGCTCCAGCAGACCCTTGAGGATCAGCGCCTGGTACTGCGCGTCGTAGTCCGCGCGGTGCTTGAGCCCCATGTCCTCGGCCACGAGGCCCAGCCGCTCGGCGAGGATCTCCTTGTTGGAGTCCAGCCAGTGCAGGTTCAGCACGCCCGCGCTCAGCGCCTTGGTGTCCAGCGCCTTGTAGCCGAAGGGGTTCTTCATCTCCTCGGCGGCATAGCACCAGGCCACAAAACTCCAGTCGAAGGGCGCGTTGTGCCCCACGAACACCGCTTCGCTGCCGGGAGTCCGCTGCTCCTCCACCCAGGCCGTGAGGCGCTCGAGGCCTTCCCGGCGCCCCAGCCCCTCCCGCCGGAGGACCTCGAGGTCCAGCCCGTTCACCGCCATGGCCCGCGGATCGACCTTCGGCCCTTCGGGACGCAACTCCATGTAGAAGGTGTCACCGAGGGTGAGCTCACCCGAGGGTGCGTCATGGACCACCACGGCGCCGAGTGAGATCATGTCGAACAGCGCCGGCACCGTGCCGGAGCACTCGATGTCGATACAGAACCAGGTGGCCCGAACCTCAGACATGTCTCACGCTCCTCGCAGCCACCTAACCCAGGCGATCCCGTGATCCGGAAGGTCGGACTGCTGCTGGTGATCACCACGGGCATCGTGCCCCTGGCCGTGGCGATGTCGTCGCTCTTCGGGCTCGGCCTGCTCCGGCACGCCAGCCCAGTCGCGCTGCTGCTGGCCCCGATGGGCGTGGTGCTGCTGCCCTGCCTCGGCCTCGCCAGCCTCTTCCACAACCGGCCCCGGGGACTCGCCTTCGGCCTCTGGGTCTGGCCGCTGGTGGTCCTGCTCGGGCTTCCCGCCTACTTCCCCGGCGAGCGCGCCGAGGCGCTCTCGACCGGCATGGGTGTCGCCGCGTCGGTCCACGGACCCGAGACCGCCGAGACCGCGGCGACCTGGGGAGCGACCGTCGCCACCTGGCTGGGCCCGGAGCCGGAGATCGCCCGACTCCCGGCCGAGCCCATCCAGGCCGACCCCGAGGTCGTGGCTCCGCCTCGCGGCCCCGAAGAGGCCCTCCAGGAGGACGAGGTCGCCCTCCCCTACGAAGGCGAGGGCCGGACCCTGCGCATCCCGGTGACCTTCGAGACCCGGCACGGCGATCTGGTCGAGACGTGGATGCTGTTCGACACCGGCGCCACCTTCACCACCCTCGACGAGGCCACGCTGGACGCCCTCGGCGTGGACGTGCCCCCGGACGCCCCCGAGGTCACCCTCCACACTGCCAACGGCGAGCGCCAGGCCCGCCTCGTGCTGCTCGACAAGGCCTGGCTCGGCGGCTTCCCGGTCGGAGGGGTCACCATCGCGATCTGCGAGGCCTGCTCGTCGGCGGAGACGGGGGTCGCCGGTCTGCTGGGCTTGAACGTCTCGGGCCAGTACACCGTGACCCTGGACCACGACCGCCAGGAGATGGTGCTGAGGCCGCGCGAGACCGGCAGCGACCGGCACCTGGACATCGGTCCCTGGCTCGACATCGAAGCGACCGCGACGGCCTGGCCCGATGGGCGGGTCGAGGTGGAGGTCGAAGCCGCCAACCGCGCTCCGCGGGACGTGACGCGGGCCGAGGTGGGCATCGGCTGCGCCGACGATCGCTTCACTGCGACCCTGTCCGAGGTCCACTCGGGCGACCGGCGCCGGACGCGGGTCTCGCTGCCCCGCGGCACGCGCTGCGAGACCTACCGCGTGACCCTGGAGAACGCTCACTGGTGAGCCGTTCGCAGACGGCCCCGGATCAGGCGTCCGGCGAGGTCCAGCAGGCATCGACGGCCTCCGTCGCGACCCAGATCAGCAGGAACAGCAGGGCCCCTTGCTCGGGCTCCACGTCGACCTCACCCTCGATCTTGTCCTCCCGCTCGAAGAGCGCCCACAGGGCCTCGTCCAGGACGTGGGGCTGCGCCCTCCACTCGACCGTGCGCACTCGCTCCGCGAAGGCCTCGTCGAAGGGCTGGAGCAACGCGACCACGCCGTTGACGCGATCCGAGGCTTCGTCGATCTGGCGGCCGGCCACCTTGCGCACGCGCCCGCCATAGGCCTCGAAGATGCGGAGGATGACGGCGAACATGTAGAGCGCCACCTCGCCCGACTGACCGCCGAGCTGGCCGACGTTCTTCTCGAAGAACTTCGTCAGGCGGCGCTGGCCCTTCAGCAGGCGAGTGGCCACTCGCTGGAAGTCGGCCCCCATGTCGGAACAGGCCTCGGCGAGCTCGTGGACATCCTCTCGGGAGATGGGCGGGTTGGCCATGTCGTCCTCCGGGACCGGCCAATACCTCGCTGGGACCGCCCGGGGCAACCGGGGAACTTGGTACGGTCCGCGGGTGCGCCGGCTCCTCCCTGCCCTGCTCGCCGCAGCGGCTGCGGCCGTCCTGGTCCTGCTCGCCTGGGACGCGCCCCTCGTCGAGGACTCCCTCTTCTGGTGGGTGCCCAAGGGCCTCCGGGTCGCCGAGGGAGGCCCGGCCTGGGTCCTGGCCGACACCCTGCCCGACGCGGCGCGACCCGCGGCAGCGCTGCCGCCGCAGTGGGTGGGCGGGCTCCCGGACTACGCCCACCCGCCTCTCTGGTACCACTGGCTGGGCGGCTGCATCGCCCTCACCCGCGACTGGCTCCCCGTCCATCAGGCCGTTCACCTGGCCGCCCTACCCTGGGCGATCCTGGCGGGTCTCGGCCTCGCCGGTCTGCTGCGACGGCTGGGTGGCTGGTCCGCCTCCTGGTGCGCAACAGCACTGTTGCTGCTTCCTCCGGTCGCCACACAGCTCCAGCGCGCCGACACGGACCTGCCCCTGCTCGCCTTGTCCACCTGGGCGCTCGTCGCCCTGCTGGATCGGCGCGATGGGCTCTTCGCAGTCAGTGCCGGCCTGGCCACGGCATGCAAGGAGCCGGGCGTGTTGCTGGCGGTACCGGCCCTGGCGGCCGTGTGGCTCGACCGTCGACGCTCGCCGATCTTCCTCGTCCCCCCCGCGGTGCTGGCGGCCTGGGGCGGCATCCACTGGCTCGAGACCGGGTGGTTCCTGGCCGGCGCGGAGCGGCTCCCCGGCTCCGCCGGGAGCTGGCTCGCCGACGTCGGCACTGTGGCCTGGATCGTCCTGGCGGACCAGGGACGCTGGCTGGTGTGGCCGATCCTGGGCTGGATGCTGGTACGGGGGGCGCGGCTGCGACGCCGTGCCACCTGGATCGTCGCCGCCCACGCGGTCGCTCAGGTCGGCTTCTTCGGATCGCTCAACTTCCTCGGCGGCATGGAGCGGGCCGACCGCCACACCCACGTGCGCTACCTGTTGCCCGCCCTGACGAGCACCCACGGGCTCGCGGTCGCAGCGGCTCCCATGGCCGGCGTGCCCCTGGCGCTGGCCTCCCTCTGGTCGGGTCGGGAGATCTCGCCCCACGGTCCGGAGGCCTCCCACCACGGGGTGGACGTCAGCCGAGCGCTGAAGCTGGCCGTCCCCGACGTGCCTCCAGGGACCTGGGTGGGCTCCTATGCCTGGACGCAGCTCACCCGCCCCTACGCCGGCGTGATCCAGGCGCCGAGGGACGACCTGCGGCTCTATGCCTATGGCACGGACCCGGCGGAGGTCTCGGGCCATGTCCTCCACGCCAGCGCTGGCGAGCCCCTCGGGCGGCTGCAGGAGCTGGAGCTGGAGGAGGTCCGCTCCTGGACCGCGGGGGAGGCCTGGGTGCGCCTGTACCGGGTCGCAGGCCGGTGATAGGGTCCGCGGCGATGGCCCGCGGCTACCACCTCCGCTGCTGGACGCGCTTTCGCGCCCCCCTCGAGCAGGTCTGGGCGCTCAAGACGGACCCCGAGTCCCTGGCCGACGAGTTCCGCCCCTGGATGTCCCTGGACGCTCCCGACCTCGACGCCGCGAGACGCCTGCTGCGGGGGGAGGGCACCCCTGGGACGATCGGCAGCCGCCTGCGCTTCGGCGGGCGCCTCCCCGGCCCCCGCTGGCCGCTGCACGTGGAGCTGGTCGAGCCGATGCGGCGCTACGTCGACTCCTCCACGAACGCCCTGTTCTCCGAGTGGCACCACGAGCACCTCTTCGAGGTCGGCCAGGACGCGGTCCGCTACATCGACGCCGTGACCTTCACCCCGTCGGAGAGGTTCCCAGGCCCGCTGACGGCCCGGATGACCGAGCGCCTCTTCATCCATCGGCACCACCGCGCTGCGAAGCGGCTGCCGACCGACGAGCGAGCGACCGCCGTGTCCATGCTCCGGGTGCTCGTGGAGCGCGAGCGCTAGAGCACGGTTAGCTGCGAGACCGCTCGGGAGTCCAGATGAACGTCCCCCTGTCCCTGGTGCGCAAGCTCGTCGACGTGCCTGTCTCGGCACAGGACCTCGCCGAACTCATGAACGGCCGCATCGCCGAAGTCGAGCACGTGATCCGCTTCCCCGCCCGGTCCGCCGTGGCCGACGTCCGGGTCGGTGTCTTCGAAGAGCTGGTGGCCGAGCAGGAGGGGGTCCAGCAGTGGCGGGTGGTGGCCGGTGAGAGCGAGCTGCTCCTGGCCGTCCAGGTCCGACACGACTTCGAGGCCGGCGGCCGCTACGCCGTGGTGCCGGCCGGCGGACACACGCCCGGCGGGGACCCGGTCGACGCCCGGCCCATGGGACCCTTCGACAGCCAGGGCATGGTGCTCTCGGAGGCCACCCTCGGCATCGGCGACGACGCCACGCGCCCCTTCGCCTTCGCCCCGGAGGTCCCGCCCGACGCGGACGTCTTCGAGGTGCTGGAGCTCGACGACGCGGTCTTGGTCTTCGACCTCGAGCCCAACCGGCCCGACCTGTTCTCCCTCGTCGGCATGGCCCGGGACCTGTCGGCGATCTTCGACACCGAGCTGCGCCTGCCGGACTCCGTGTCCGCCGACTGGGACCCGGTGCCTCCCGACGAGCTGCGGATCGACATCCAGGCCACCGAGCGGGTCCACCGCTACGCCGCGCTGGAGCTGTCGGGCGTCCGGGTCGGACCCTCTCCCCAGTGGCTCCAGAACGCCGTCCGCAAGCTCGGCATGCGACCGATCAACAACGTCGTCGATGCGGCCAACCTCGCCATGCTGGAGCTCGGCCAGCCCCTCCACACCTTCGACCGCCACAGCCTCTCCACCGGCGTGATCGGTCTGCGCTTGGCGCGCCCGGGCGAGACCATCACCACCCTCGACGGCATCGAGAGGAGCCTCACCGACGAGTGCCTCCTCGTCACCGACGGGGACGCACCCATCGCCCTCGCTGGTGTGATGGGTGATGCCGACTCCGAGATCCGCACCGACACGCGGGACCTCTTGATCGAGTCCGCCACCTTCGACATGGCCTGCGTCCGGCGCTGCTCGCGCCGGCTGGCGCTGCGCACCGAGGCCTCGCTGCGGTTCGAGAAGGGCCAGCCGACCTGCAACGTCCTGCCGGCCATGGCCCGCCTGGCCCGCATCCTGGAGCAGGTCGGGGGAGCCGAGGTCCGGGTGGGCCGGGTCGCAGACGCCCTGGTCCATCCTCCGCCGGTTCGAACCCTGCGCTTCTCTCCGACCCACGCCGCCCGCCGCCTGGCGCTGGTCGTGGACCCGGAGACGCTCCACCAGCGCTTCATGCGCCTGGGCATCGGGGTGACGCCCAACGGGGACGAGTGGCTCCTGGAGCTGCCGGAGCACCGGCCGGACCTGGCGATCCACGACGACGTCAACGAAGAGGTCGGCCGCCTGGAGGGCTACGAGCGGGTGGTGAGCGCCCCGCCGGTGGCCCCCCTGACGCCGCCGCGGCCCAACCCCCTGTTCACCAAGGGCTTCGCCATCCGCCGCGCCCTCGTCGGCGCCGGCTTCGACGAGGTCTCCCTCGGAGCCTGGCTGGGTGACGAGGACCTGGAGCTCTACGGGCTCCCCGCAGACCGGGTCGTGAGCCTGGACAACCCGATCGCAACGAACCTGGTTCACTTCCGCTCCACCGCCCTCCCCGACCTCGTGAAGGCGATCGTGCTCAACCGCAAGAAGCTGGACGAAGTCCGCATCTTTGAGGTCGCACGGGTCTTCTTCCGCCGGGGGGACGACCTCGTCGAGCGGGCCCACGCCGCGGGGGCCATCGCCGGGGCACGGCGAGCCGAGGGGGCCACCCGCTTCTACGAGGCCCGGGACGCGCTGCTGCTGGCCCTGGCGACCCTGGGTGTGGAGGCCGAGCTGGACGGCGGCGCTGACGTCCCTCCGTGGGGCCTGCCCCACTGCTTCCACCCGGGTCGTGTCGTGCTGGCGTGCCACGGCGGCGACGTCGTCGGGGTGGCGGGAGAGCTGCATCCGGCCCTCGTCGCCCGCTCCGACCTCCAGGAGGCACCTTCCACCTTCCACCTGGACCTGGAGGCGCTGCTGGACCACGTCCCCACGGAGCGCCCCTTCGTGCCACCGCCTCGCTTCCCGTCGGTGGAGTACCACGTCAACGTGCTCGCCCCGGATCGTCTCTGGGCCCGCGACCTGCTCGACCTGGTGTCCGGGGCCGGACTAGCCTGGCTGTCCCGGTCCGCCATCCGCGACATCTACGCCGGCGAAGGCGTGCCCTCGGGGTCGAAGCGGGTCACGGTGGAGCTCGAGTTCACCCACCCGGCTCGCTCCCTCACCCACGAAGAGGTCCTGCCCCAGGTGAAGGTCCTCAAGACCGCGCTGACCGCCTCGGACCTCGTCGTCGAGGTCTGATCGAACCGGGCTACTCCAGCAGGGTGAGGCCCTGCCGCCAGTGGTCGGCCCGCGCCGGCCCCAGCCCGAAGGCCATCGCCACGTAGATGACCTGGCCGGCCGTGGCCACGGTCATCTCGACCGGAGGACCCGGGGGATCCATCACGATGTGGGTGGCCGGCAGGCCCGCCAGGGTGCCCGGCGCCTCCGTCCAGGTCCGCTCGAAGCGGCTCAGGGCCTGGCCGCCGAGCAGCAACAGCACGAGGTCGATGTGCGCCGTCGGATCGGCCCCGGGCGGAACGCCGTGGACCGCCATGATCGCGCCGACCTCGTCCGGCCCTCCGACACACATCACCATCACCCCCTTGGCCGCCAGGTTCTCCGGCGTCGAGTCCTGGCACCGGAAGCCGGGCAGCGTGACCTGGCGGAAGCCGAGGCGGTAGCTCGTGTAGCCATCGAGCCCGAAGGACCCGTCGGTCTGGGGCAGGGTGAAGCCCAGCGCCCGCTGGAAGGCCCGGGCGGAGTCCGCCGCCGGACCGCCGACGGTGGACAGGGCCCAGGTCTCGACGGCGTAGAACCGATCGGCGGACTCCACGACGGCGATGTTCCAGAGGTAGTCGAAGCCCCCGGCCTCCTCGACGACCCGAACACCGGAGCCCTTGGTGTCGGCGAAGCGCACCTTCTTGACGCGGCCGCCGGGGCGACTCCCGAAGAGATCGACCAGGCGATGCTCGAGCCCGTCGCGGGCCCGGGTCACGCCATGGAGCAGGGTCACGGTTCCCATCAGTCCTCGCGCGTGGTCCGTGACCTCCAGCAGCGTGCCCGGCCCATAGCCCGGCTCGAGCACCGGGCCGCTGCGAACCGACCAGGTCGTGTCGGGAGCCGACCAGGTCAGGTCGTGCTCGTAGTCGACCCACCTCCCCTCCTGCCAGGACCAGGCCCGACCCACATCCGATGTCCAGCCCTCCGAAGCCAGCTCCCCCTGCAGCGATCGCCGCTCATCCGGGCCGAGGAGCGCCAGACGCTCCAGCACCTGCGCCGCACGGGCGATGTCGGCCTCCGGATCGCCCAGCACCGTGAACCAGAACTGGATCTCGACGACCTGGTCCCCGTGCGACAGGACGCCGTGCCAGAGCTGCCCCGTGACGCCGAAGTCGATCGTGCCGCCCACGAAGTCGACGACCTGCCCCCCCACCAGCATCGTGGTCGTCGGGAGCGCCTCCAGCAGCGTGTGCTCGATCCAGAACTGCTCGTACAGGAAGCCCACGACCGCGGGCGCACCCCGCTCTCCGACGACCGAGGGGGTGACCGCCACGTAGAGGACCGGGTCGGACAGGATCAGTCCCACACGGGCCGACTCGTCGAGGGAGGCCAGCTCCTCGCCGACCGCGAAGCGGACGTCGGGTCCCGGATCCCAGCGGAGGCCGAACACGGCGTCCTCGTAGACCCCGTCCTGGACACGCCACTGGAGGGTGGAGACGTCGGCGCGCGGCTGGAGGACCCGGCCACGGGGCGAGCCCTGCTCGAAGGCGAAGGCCTCCAGGGCAGCCGCTGCCCGCTCGTCGAAGCCGGCGGTGCTCTGGTGGCCGGTCACGAGGACCTGGTAGAACCACCCATCGCGGATGAGCTGGTAGCCCACGTGCCGGTAGGGGATCTCCCCGTCGACGCCGTCGATGACCACGAAGAACGCCTCGTGGTCGTTCCAGGTCGTCCGCTGGGCCCGGTGGATCACGTCGACGCCGGGCGTGAGCAGGGCCTCCAGGCTGGCGTTGAAGCCCTTGAGGTCGCCGTCGGGAGCCGGCTCGGAGAGCACGAGCAGGAACAGCCCGTCCATGAGCGCGATGCCGGCGAGGGCATCCGGGGCCAGGGACTGGGCGCCCGCCTGGTCCATCAGGACCCAGCCGGTCTCCAGCCTGTGGAGCGAGAAGGCGAAGTCGTGGTCGATGAGCTGCTGCGCGGTCAGCTCCTGCCCCACGGGGCCCCTGTCCGGCCTCTCCGCAGCCTCCTGGGCCCCGGCCGTCAGAAAGAGCCAGAAGACCAGGATCCAGCCCGCCACCGCACCTCCTCTCCCTCCTTAGCGCACTCGCTCTTCCGCCGGCTGGAGTAGACTGCGCCGGTGCCGATGACCGCCCCCGAATACGCCTGTGTGAAGGACTTCTCCATCCTCTACTCCGGTGGACTGGACTCCTGTGCCGTGCCGCTCCTGATCGGTGCCCAGACCACAGGCGGCATCCACCTGCTGACCTACAAGCACGACTATGGCGCCCTCTTCAACGAGTGGTCGCGTCGCCACACGCCCAAGCTCCAGGAGGTCCTCGGGCTGCGGGTCGAGCACCACCTCATCGATCTCACCAAGGTCTGGGACCAGCTCGGCGCCCGCAGGTTCATCTCCGAGACCCTGCGGTTCAAGGGCCACTGGGTGATCTGCCTGGGCTGTCAGGAGTCCATGGGCACCCACACCCTCATCTACAACCTCGAGCGGAACATCACGAACGCCTTCATCTGCTCCAGCGTGGGCGGTGAGTACGCCGTGATGTCGATGCCCATTACGCGAGACATGAATTGTGACTTCTATGCTCGCTACGGGGTCCGCTACAACGCGCCCCTGCTCGATCTCGGCATCGGCAAGCCCGAGGAACGTCAGCTCCTGCGCGAGCACGGCATCGACCCGGGCTGGGGCGCCCGGCGGTCCCACCAGGGCTACCAGCACTCCCTGGACATCCTCTTCGACTTCCACACGACCTACCCGCCGGATCGGGTGGAGGCCTACCTGACCGAGAAATTCGAGATCATGGACCGCGTCATCCGCTCGACCCTGGTGGCCCGAGGACACGACCCCGACGAGCTGATCGAGCGGAACCTGGCCGTCTACCGGCAGGAGGAGGCTGAGATGGCCGCCGTCAGGGCGGCCGCCGCGAGTGTCTGAGTGATCGACACGGTCCGCACCTTCGAGACCCCCGAGGGGGTCGGTCTGGGGGTCCGCGCGGCCGGACCCCTCGTCCGCTCCCTCGCCTGGGCGGTCGACGTCCTGATCCGGTCCACGGCATGGTTCGCCATCGCGATCGCCGTGAGCCCGCTGGGCGAGGCCGGCATGGGGCTGTTCCTGCTGGTCGCCTTCCTGTTGGAGTGGTTCTACCCGGTGGCCTTCGAGGTGCTCATGCACGGGCAGACCCCGGGCAAGCGGGCGATGGGCATCGCGGTGGTGCACGACAACGGCACCCCCGTGGCCTTCTCGAGCAGCGTCGTGCGCAACCTGCTCCGCTTCGCCGACTTCCTGCCCCTCGGCTACGGCTTCGGCCTGGCCTCGATGCTGGTCAGCCCGAGCTTCCAGCGGCTCGGTGACCTCGCCGCGGGCACGCTGGTGGTGTACCGGGAGCCGACCCACCGTGCCCCGCCCCCGCCGGAGATCGACCCGATCGCGCCGCCGGTGCCGCTCGACGTGGACGAGCAGCGGGCCCTGGTGGAGTTTGCGACGCGACGAGCGGGCTGGACCGACGAGCGGGCCGCCGAGCTCAGCTCGGTGCTGGAGCCCCTGACCCGGCTGGAGGGAGCCGCCGGCACCGAGCGACTGATGGCCCACGCCGCCTGGCTGCTCGGCCGGCGCTGACCGAGCCCCATGTCCCAGGGAAGCTTCGAGCGGCGGCACACCAGGGACTGGCAGGCACTCGGGGAGGTCCTCGAGCAGCTCGAAGACCGGCGGCTCTCCGTCGATCCGGAGATCGGCGCTGCGTTCCCCGCGCTCTATCGCAGGGTCTGCCAGCACCTCGCGCTCGCGCGGCACCGGCTCTACGGGGCCGACCTCATCGCCCAGCTCAACGACCTCGCCCTGCGGGGCCACCAGCACCTCTACAGGCAAGGCGCCCGCAGCCGAACGGGCTGGGTCCAGACGCTGCTGCTCGACTTCCCGCGCACCCTGCGAGCCTCTTCCGGGGCGCTGTGGGCCGCCACCGTGGCCTTCGTGGTGCCCGCCGTCACCATGTACATCGCCTGCCGCTACGAGCCGGACCTGATCTACACCCTGGTCGACCCGGCCCAGGTCGCGATGGTCGAGGAGATGTACGACCCCCAGTCCGACCACTTCCTGCGCGAGCGGGGCTCAGCCTCCGACCTCCAGATGTTCGGGTACTACATCCGCAACAACATCGGCATCGGCTTTCGGACCTTTGCCGGCGGGATGCTCTTCGGGGTCGGTGCCCTGTTCTTCCTGGTCTTCAACGGTCTGTTCATCGGTGCCATCGCCGGGCACCTCGATCAGCTCCACCATGGCGAGACCTTCTGGTCCTTCGTGATCGGACACGGCGCCTTCGAGCTCACCGCGCTGGTGCTGTCGGGGGCGACCGGCCTGCGGCTCGGGCTGGCGCTGCTCTCCCCGGGCCGCCGTGGGCGTGCCCAAGCCCTCGCCGAGGAGACCCGTGCAGCCTTGCCGCAGCTCTACGGCTTCACGGCGATGCTGATCATCGCCGCCTTCATCGAGGCCTTCTGGTCGTCGATGGTCCTGGTGCCGGCGTCGGCGAAGCTCACCGTCGGCGCCGGGCTCTGGGTGGCGGTCCTCGGCTACTTGATCCTGGCTGGACGGACCCGTGGATCCTGAGGAGGTCACGGCGGTCCTGCGACCTCGCAACCAGTGGGAGGCCATCGATCTCGGCTTCGGCATGGCGCGGAGCTGGTGGAAGCCGCTGTGGCGGGCCTGGCTGGTCTGCTGCCTGCCCCTCCAGGTGGCGATCTGGGTGGCCTGCTCCCACAATCCAGTGCTCGCGCTCTGCCTGCTGTGGTGGATCAAGCCCCTGCTCGACCGGGTCCCGCTGCTGGTGCTGAGCCGTGCGCTCTTCGGCGCGACGCCGACGACTCGAGAGGTCGTGCGCGCCCTCCCGAGGCTCTGGCGGGCCCACCCCTCGGCCCTGCTCTGGTATCGCCTCGACCCGGCCCGCTCGCTGCAGCTGCCCGTCTGGCAGCTCGAGGGCCTGCGCGGCCGCGCTCGCGCCGCCCGCAGCCGGGTCCTGCACCGGACGGTCGAGAACCCGGCCGTCTGGCTGACCCTGGGCTGTCTCTGCATCCAGCTCGCCTTCTTCATCGGGATCCTGTCGATCGCCTGGCTCGGCGCCCCGGAGGTTCCCCAGCTCCGAGTCGACGTGCTCCTCGATGGCCTCGACAAGGGCCACGCACCGGCCTGGAGCGTGGCCCTGATCGCCGCCTGTCAGCTCATCGCGGTGGGGGTCATCGAGCCCCTCTACGTCGCCGGCGGCTTCGCCCTCTACATCAACCGCCGCAACCAGCTCGAGGGCTGGGACATCGAGGTGGCCTTCCGCAGGCTCCGGCGACGGCTGGAGGCCCGCCAGCGTCCCCGGCGCACGCTGGGCCCCCTGGCAGGGCTCCTCCTCGCCCTGCTGCTGGCGGCTCCGTCGGCCTTCGCCCTGGCTCCCGGGCCCGATCCGCACCTGCCCGCGGCGTCGGACCCCCAGGTGGTCATCGAGGAGGTGCTCGCCCGGCCGGAGTTCGGCGGCACCCGGACCGAGACCCGCTGGACCCTCCCGTGGCTGGAGGGCCTGCTCGAGACCGACGTGGACCGGGAGCCGGCTCCCTCGTGCGGGGGCGGGGGGCTGGGCTCCGGCCTCGCCGGCGTCGTCGAGCTGCTGCTCTGGTTGGCCGCGGCCGTGCTGGTCGCGGCGGGCGTGGTGCTGGTCGGCAACAGCATCCGCGACGGCGCCTGGGGCCTGCACCGGGGGACCTCCGCGGAGCTGCCGAACCTGGCCTTCGGCCACGAGGCCCTCCCCCGCGAGCTCCCACCGGACGTGCCCGGCGCAGCCTGGGACCTGTGGGAACAGGGCCGCTGCGCCGAGGCCCTCGGGGTGCTCTTCGTCGCCGCCATCCGCCACCTCGTGCTGGTGGAGGAGGTCCGCATTCCCCGAGCCGCGACCGAGGAGGACTGCCGGAGGGCCGTCCGCGACAGCCAGGACAGCGAGCTGGCGGACTACTTCGACCGCCTCACCCGGGCCTGGGTACAGACCGCCTACGGCCATCGGCCTCCTCCCGACCCCGAGGCACGCCGCCTCTGCGAGAGCTGGGCGCAGTGGTTCGCCGAGGGGGCGGCATGACACCCGTGGAGCGCACACGCCTCGCCCGAGCAAGCGTCCTGCTGGCCCTGCTGGGTGCGGTGGGCCTCAGTGCCGAGCGGATCGAAGAAGAGACGACGATCCCGCCCTCGGGCGAGGCGCTGTACAACCCGGCCCACGCCGCGAGGCTCTTCTTCGAGGGCATGGGCCTGCCGACGAAGGCTGCGGCGCAGCTCGACTCGCTGCCGGACACCTCCGAGGTGCTCTTCATCGCGACCACGGAGCGCACCCGTCTGCGCAGACAGGCCGACGCCCTGCGCTCCTGGGTCGCCGAAGGGGGACACCTGCTGCTGCTGGCCCGTCCGACGCAGCCGGAGGACTCCGACGTCGAGGCCTGGGATCCCCTGCTGGAGCCCTTCGACATCTGGGCCTACCACCACACCGATGGCCACCCGACCCACCGCCTGGAGGTCTCGCCCCCCGGCTGGAGAGCCGACGATGACCCGCTGATCGTCGAGGCCGACAGCTCCCGCTGCGTCGTGACCCTCCAAGGCCTCGATCGCTGGGAGGGCGGCCTCGGCCCGGAGGGGATCTGCCCCACCATGATCCAGGTCAGGCTCGGCCGGGGCGTGGTGACGGTGCTCGGCGACGGGGGCTGGACGACCAACTCGACCCTGGGAGACCACGACCACGCCACCCTGCTGTGGTCCCTCGCGACTTCCTGGCCCCGGCGATCCGGCGCAACAATTGTGTTCTATGACAAGCCGGTGTCCCTCGCCTCCCTGATCTGGCAGCGGGGCTGGGCACCGATCCTGAGCGGCCTCCTCCTGCTGCTGGCCTGGGTCTGGACCGCCAGTCGCCGCTTCGGCCCGATGATCCCCGCCGCCACACGCCACCGCCACAGCCTGCTCGAGCACGTGGAGGCGACCGCCGACTTCCTCTGGCGCCAGGACCTCCACCGCGTGCTGGTCGAGGCCACGCGCACCGCCCTTCCGCGGAGCGGCGCGGGAGGCGGGACAGACGAAGCTGCCGCCCTGGCGCAGACCACTGGACTCGAGACCGAGCGCGTCCGCGCCGCCCTGGCCGGCGAAGTGCACCACAACCCCACGGCCTTCACCCGAGCGATCCAGGTCCTGGAGCGCCTCAGGAGACAGCGATGAACCCAACCGAACCCCTTCCGAGCCTCGAGGAGGCTGCCGAGACCGCGGAGCGGATCCGCGACGAGATCCACAAGGCCGTCGTGGGCCAGGACGACTGCCTGGACCACGTCCTCGCCGCCTTTCTCGCCGGGGGTCACGTGCTGATCGAGGGCGTGCCCGGCCTGGGCAAGACCCTGCTCGTGCTGGCTCTGGCGCGGACCTTCGGTGGACGCTTTGCGCGGATCCAGTTCACCCCCGACCTGATGCCGTCTGACGTCACGGGTCATGCCGTGCTCGACTCGGCCTCCGGCGACTTCCGCATCCGCCGCGGTCCGGCCTTCACCAACCTGCTGCTGGCCGACGAGATCAACCGGGCTCCGGCGAAGACCCAGGCCGCGCTCCTCGAGGTGATGCAGGAACAGCAGATCACCATCGAAGGCGAAGGCTTCGCGATCGAGCCCCCGTTCATGACCCTCGCCACGCAGAATCCCATCGAGCAGGAGGGCACCTACCCGCTGCCCGAGGCACAGCTCGATCGCTTCCTGCTGAAGATCCACATGGCCTACCCGGAGCCCGCCGAGGAGGTCGCCATCGTGGCGGCGGTGACGGGCGGACGAACCGGGGGCAGCCTCGACGTCGACGCCGTCCAGCAGGTCCTGACGCCGGCCGGCGTCCTCCAGCTCCAGCGCAGGCTGGCCTTCACCACGGTGGACGAGCGGGTCATGGACTACGCGGTGCGCATCACGCGCGCCACGCGCAACTGGCAGGGCATCACCGTGGGGGCCGGCCCGCGCGGGGGCATCGCGCTGGTGCGGGTCGGTCGCGCCCGTGCGCTGCTCCAGGGGCGGGACTTCGTGGTCCCCGATGACATCAAGGCCATCGCCCGACCCGCCCTCCGGCACCGCGTCGTGATCGCCCCCGAGCTCGAGCTCGAGGGCCTGCACGCAGACGACGTGCTGACCTCCGTCGTCGAGCGCGTGGACGCGCCGCGGCTGTGATCCCGACCCGGCGAGCGTGGTGGCTGCTCTGGGCCTGGCTGGGCCTGGCCCTCGCTGCGGCGATGGAGCCGGTCCTGGTCCCGGCCTGGGCCTCCAGTGGGGGCCTGCTGGCCCTGCTGCTCGCCGGAGAGGCGCTCGTCCTGGCCCGCCGGGACCCTCCCATGCTCGTGCGCACCCTGCCTCCCACGATGGCCCTCGGCAACTGGCACGAGGTGAGGCTGCGGCTCGAAGGTGCCGCCCGACGTCCCTGGCCGATCGAGGTGTTCGACGACGTGCCCGAGCACCACGAGAGCCGGGGCCTGCCCGTCTCCCTGGACCTCCCCGTGGAGGGCTGGGTGGAGACGAGCTGGTCCCTCCGGCCCCTGCGCCGGGGGCCCTTCTCCCACAGGGCCGCCTGGGTCCGCCTCCGGGGCGGACTCGGCCTTCTCGAGCGGACCTGTCGCGTTGGCACCACGCAGGAGGTCAAGGTCTACCCGGACTTCCGACGCGTGGCGCAGTACGCCCTCCTGGGACTCCAGGATCGCGCCGCCTGGCTCGGTCTGCACCGACAGCGGCGGCGGGGCGAGGGCATGGAGTTCCACCAGCTCCGGGAATACCGGCCGGGCGACTCCCTGAGGCAGATCGACTGGAAGGCGGTGAGCCGACGCCGTGAGCTGATCTCCCGCGAGTACCAGGAGGAGCGCAACCAGCAGATGGTCTTCCTGCTCGACTGCGGCCGGAGGATGCACGCCCACGACGGTGAGCTGTCCCACTTCGACCACGCCCTCAACGCTGTCCTGCTCCTCGGCTACGTCGCCCTCCGCTACGGTGACGCGGTCGGCATGATGACGTTCTCCGGCGAGGACCGCTGGCTGCCTCCCGTTCGCGGCGGTCACGCGCTCAACACCCTGCTGAACCAGGTCTACGACCTCCAGACCGGCACCGCGCCCTCCGACTACAGCGAAGCCGCGCGCACGATGAT
Organism: uncultured Enterobacterales bacterium; assembly: GCA_964501915.1. Lineage (GTDB taxonomy): Bacteria > Myxococcota_A > UBA796 > UBA796 > CAJQPC01 > CAYFPX01. The sequence continues at coordinate 27,833 of CAZCVP010000012.1, read as the reverse complement.
GGTCCGCCAGCGCCGCCGGGCCCTGGTCGTCCTGATCACCAGCCTCCGCGACGAGGACTCCTCCGAGCTCCCCCAGGCCATCGCACTGCTGCGTCGGCGACACCTCGTGGTCCATGCCTGCCTGCGCGAGACCGTGCTCGACGAGGTGCTGAAGCAACCCGTTCGGGACCTGCGGGATGCCCTCCGTGTCAGTGCAACACATCTGTTCCTTCAGGCCCGACGCCGGGCCCACGACGCCGTCCGGCGCAGCGGTGTCCAGACCCTCGACGTGGCCCCCTCCGAGCTGCCCGCGGCCCTGGTCGATCGCTACCTGAGCATCAAGCGGAGCGGCTCTCTGTGATCACTGGAAGGCCCAGCGATCCAGATCCTCCCCGACGGTCGCCGCGTTCAGCTCCACCGTCTCCCCATCGATCTCGATCACGATGACGGCGGTGCGCGACTGGGGGCGCCGGGTCACGTAGACCCAGCCGCCAGCCCGGATGAGCAGCTCGGTGACGGTCTGGTCCAGCACCGGCTCCAGCGAGAAGAGCTGGGAGAATGCCTGTGCGGCGGCCACGGCGGCTGGACCATCCCGCGCGTCCCGTGCGGCCCGGAAGACCTCGGAGAGGGCCACAGCCTCCTCTCCGAGCTGGTCCTGGGCCACCCCCTCAGCGCGGGAGCGCGCCACGAAGTCCTCCCCACCCAACTCCACCGCGAGCCGTCGCGGGTCCGGCCTCCAGTTGGTCGCCTGCACCTGGCCGTCCGCGTCGACCGTGACGCCGACCACGTCGTCGTCCACGATCACTCCCGCCGGGTCGAACATCGGCCAGATGACCACCGCCCGCGTGCCTTCCCGCTCGAGCTGGACCAGCGGGGCGAGGGTCCACCCCTCGGCCTGGGAGAACCCCTCCTCGACGATCTCCATCAGCTGTGCTTCAACGATCGGTGGTGGCCCGGTGGGGGGCGCGGCCTCCGGTGGCGTAGCCTTGGGGGCACAGGCGAGCGTCAACATCCACAAGGACCTCATCTTCGGAACCTCAAGGGCTTGGAATAGCTGGGGTTTCGTGTTCGAAGGCAGGCGGGTTGCGGCCCGGTCCCTGCCCGGGCCCGGACTGCTCGGCGGCCTGGACGTCGGCGAGGAAGGCGCCGGCGGCCTCCAGCGCCCGGTTCAGGGTCGCCTCGGCGGCCTCGGTCTCCCCGGCTTCGGCCAGCAGCCGGCCCTCCAGGGTCAGCAGGATCCCCTCCCGGTTCGGACAGGCCCAGTCCTGGTTGTGCAGCGGCCGGTTGTCCCCCACCAACGCCGCCGCCTCGCGGAAGTGGCCGGCCCGGGCGAGCTGTCGAACGCCTTCGTTGCGAATCTGTTTGACGTTGTAGTAGCGACTGCCGTGCTCCAGGCCATCGAAGCTGGCCGCCAGGCTTCGAACTCCGGCCAGCACCTCGTCGGGGCCCTGGGTGAGGGCGCGGTTCAGGTCCTCGGCGGCCTCGTCCAGCCGTGCGGCGTGCTCGAGGTCGTCGAGTCCGAGCCGCTCCAGGGTGCCGATGGCGCGCGGGCCCGGCTCGGCCGCCACGTCGATCAGCGCGTCTCCGGTGGGCAGCCAGCCCAGCCCCTCCCGCGTGAAACGAGCCTGCTGGTCGGTGGAGTGCCGGGTCTCTGCGAGCAGGCTGGGCCAGCGGACGGCCGGCGCACCCGCCAGCTCGGGGGGCGGACCGTGGATCAGGGCCTCGGTCGACTGGTCGAGCAGGCCCACCTGCCGCTGGACCTCCACGGACTCCCAGTACCCCCAGCGCTCGTCCAGACCCAGGGGGTCTCCCGCGTCGAAGGCCGCCTCGAAGAGACGCACGCGGAGTCGATGTCTGGAGCGGAAGTCCTGGAAGCCGTCGAGGTCGAGATCGTCCCGAGGTCGGGAGAGGCGGGCGAGGTCCGCCCGCAGGCGCTCGGCCTCCTGCCGCACATCACCCTCGCCCCGATCCCGCCGCAGGGCGAGCCCCAGGTAGCGGTTGCGAGCCGCCGCCACGGCGTCTCCCTCCGGCTCCGGCAGTCTCCCCTGTGCCAGCCCCCTCAGCAGCTCGGCGTCCCGGCGCGACGAGGCGGCGAGGATCCCGGTGATCTCCCGGGCGATCTCCGAGCTCTCGACGTCGAGGCCAGAGAGCGTCGTCACCAGCTCGTCCAGCACGGCCCCGGCCGCTGCCAGGTCCCCCGCCTCGGCGTGCAGACGCGCCAGATCCCGGGCGGCGAGGGCGATGTGGCCGGCCACCCGCATGCGGACATCGGCCCAGGAGTGCTCGCCGTACCAGCCCGGATCGGACACGAAGCCCTGGGTGTCCCCGTCCCAGATCGGGTTGTTCGCCGGCAGCGGCGGGTGCTGCTGGCCCTCGTCCCGGTCCACGAAGCCCGCCCCGGGGCCGGGCCGGACCTCCTGTCGCGGCGACGGGTGCGGGCCTGCCTCGTCGCGGCTGTCGCAGCCCACAGCGAACAGGAACAGGAAGATCGTCACTCCGCCTCCAGACAGTCGGCCACCGCGGCCGCCACGATGGCATGGCCGGCTGGGGTCCAGTGCCCGTCGAAGGTGAAGTAGAGCGGCTCGGCATCCGTCGCGCCGGCCTCCAGCGCCGGCGCCAGGTCGCAGGCTTCGACGCCCAGGCGAGCCAGGATCCCGGCCAGGACCCGGCCGGGTGCCGCGAGATCCGCCTCCTCCGGGTCGAGCCCGACCACGCCGAAGGTCGCCTCCACGCGCGCCGTGTCGACCACGAAGGCCGGCGGCGCGATGGCCACGACGAGGCGATCCCCGCGCTTGCGCACGGTGGTGGCGAGCTGCTGGAGCGCCTGCTCCGTCGAGCCGACCAGCCGCGCCAGCCGGTCCGTGCCCTGGCGGGAGAAGATCGACAGCTCGTCGCGCCAGCCCACCTGCATCGGATCCTCGCCCCGGGTCAGGAGCTGCTGACGCCTCCAGATCCGGTAGTGGGCGTAGAGGTGGGAGTGTCGCAACAACAGGCCTTCCAGAGCCGGCGTCGGTTGCCTCGGGATCGGCGAGCCGGCCACGAGGTGCTCGGAACGGGAGAGGACGTGGGGGAAGCGCTCGTTGTCCTGGAAGTCGTTGCCGAGGAAGAAGGTCAGCAGGACCCCCTCGGTCTGGAGCCGGTCGTCGAGCTGTTCGTAGCGGCGCAGGGCCTGCCAGGTGGAGTAGCCGTCGACGCCGGCGTTGTGCACCTGGACCCCGGTGTGCTCCGCGAGGCGGCCGGAGAAGGTCTCGGCCTCGATCACCTGGACCGAGAGGGTGAAGGAGTCCCCGACCGCCAGCCACCCGCCCGGCACGACCCGGTCACCGCGCACCCCGGCCTCGTTGATGCGCACCGGCACCCGGTAGTCGAGCGACCGCACCTCGGCGGAGAAGCCGGGGCTGGGGACCATCAGCAGGTGCGGATCGACCACGTAGAGCCCCAGCGGCGAGGCATCGGGCGAGTTGAACAACAGGTCGGCGTGAGAGGCCGGCCGCACGGCCCGGGCCAGCAGCTCGGCCCCCAAGGACCCCACCAGGAGCCCGGCCACCACGAGGCCGACCCGCCCGAGCAGCGCGCCGGGGCTCACCGGGCGCACCGGAAGCCGGAGGTCTTGCGGCGAAGCTCGGTCAGGAACTGGTGGCGCTCGCCCGCCGGGTTCGGCCTCAGGTCGAAGAAGTAGGAGCCGCCCCTCACGGCCACGTAGAGCCCGGGACCCGGGCTCCGCACGTCGGCCAGCACCTCCCCCTCCTCGCGAGAGCGCACCAGGCTCCAGTCGTCGAACCGGTGGTCGGAGGTGAACTCCCAGACGTTGCCGAAGGCATCATCGAGGCCCGCTGCGCTCCGACCCGCCGGGAAGGCACCCACCGGAGAGGTGGTGAGATAGCCGTCCGAGTCGTCGAAGTTCGGCGCGTCGAAACGACCATGATTCAGTCGGGCCCCGTCGTAGTCGTTGCCCCAGGGGTAGACCCGATCCAGCCCGACCTCCCCGAGGGCGGCGAGCTGCCACTCCGCCTCCGTGGGAAGTCGCTTGCCCGCCCAGTCGCAGTAGGCCTGGGCGTCGTAGAAGCTGGTGAGGACGACCGGGTGGTCCCCGGTCCCCTCGGGGAAGTCGGTCCCGCTCCAGTTCCAGCCCTCTTCGGCCCAGTCCTCCTCCACGTGCGGCGGCCGGTAGCCCGTCGCGAGCAGGAACGCCCGGTAGGCCTCACGCGTGATCTCGGTCCGGTCCATCTGGAAGGCCTCGACCCGCACGAGCCGGGCCTCGATGTGCTGTCCTCCGCCGAAGGTCCAGGGTGCGATCCCGCCGGGGGGGCGCACCGGCTGACCGTCGTTCGGTCCGGCCTGCATCGGTGGGGGCCCGCCGGCCTCCCTGGCGGCCCCTCCCTCCCCGTGGTCCGCGGCCCCGGCGCCAGGGGGTGGCAGCGTCGGCCCCGGACCCTCCGCGGTGACCAGCGGGGCCAGGTGGCGCGGCCCGAGCCTCACGGTGCCCGCCGGGACCGCGACCATGCCCTCCACCTCGCCGAGCAGAGGTGCCTGCTCGGGCGGTGGAGGGGGCGGCTCCGCCTCCGGGGCGATCCCGCCGCCACAGGCGACCAGCCCGAGGGCGCTCAGGGCGAGGGGTAGGCGCAACGGAGACCCGTCGTGAAGGCCACCCGGTCCGGTCGAGCCGGCTCCCGGTGGGTGCAGGTGCAGTAGGAGGGCAGGTTCATGAAGGAGCCACCCCTCAGGGTGCGCCAGGGACCTTCGGTGGGACCCGTCGGGTCCACGACCGGTTCGGCCGGGCCCAGGTAGCCGTCCCGGTGGTAGCGATCCGCGGTCCACTCCCAGACGTTGCCAGCGGTGTGGAGCAGACCGAAGGGGGAGGCGAGGGCGGGAGCCTGCTCGCCGACCGGAGACGTCGAGACGCGGTCGATGTGCCCGAACTTGCCCCCCGCATACCAGGTGGCTGCGACCGCCTCGTCGTCCCCCCAGGCGTAGCGCTGGCCTCCGGGCCCGCAGGCCGCACGCTCCCACTGGGCCTCGGTGGGCAGCGCGCCTCCCTTCCACCGGCAGTAGGCCTCGGCCTCGAACCAGCTCACCGCCACGACCGGGTGGGTGTCGTCGCGCCCCGCGGACCGGGCAGCGGGTCCGGCGCCGACCGGGTGTTCCTGGACCCACTGCCAGCCCTCGTCCGACCACCACTCCTGCTGTCCGTAGCCGACCTCGGCGAAGCGCTCGAAGGCCGCCACGCTCACCTCGGTGCGATCGATGGCGAAGGCCGAAGTGGTCACCGTGCGCTCCGGCTCGTCCGGCGCCCGGCCGCTGCCCTGGCGGAGCTCCCCACCAGGCACGTCGATGCGCTCGCTCCCCTGGAGCGGGGAGCACCCAACCAGCATCCACAGCGCAACGATGACCGTCATCTCAGCCCCGCGCCGCCGCCACCGGCAGACCGCGGGTGGCAGGATAACGCCTGCCCTGACAGGGGTTGTTCGCCGCGACCATGAGTCCGACCATGACTTCGATGCTGCTGCTGCTGGCCTGTGCGGGGGAAGGCCCGCCCGATGCCTCCGCACCTCCCCAGTCGCCACCGACCGCTCCCGGAGCCGACCCCCCAGCCGGCGCCCTGGGGCCCGCCCACCCCCTGCCCGGCTCTCCGGGTGGCTCCGGCGCCGCGATGCAGGACCCTTCCGGCTTTCCCGCCTTCCACGACTGGCCGGCCCCGCCCGGCCCTCGCATCCGGGACCTGGGAGACTTCGACGCAGCACTGCGTCTCTCGTCTCCGCCCGGCGGAGGCTACCGACCCCAGATCACCGTCGGACCGGACGATCGCCTCCACGCCGTCTACTACGAGCGCACCGACCCCGGCGATCTGATCCGACATCGCACCTCCGTCGATGGAGAGGACTGGACAGCGCCCCAGCCCCTCGGGTTCGACGACAACCGCAATTGGGGGCCCGACATCGTCGCCAGGGCGGACGGCTCCCTGGCGCTGGTGTTCGACCACGCCATGCCGGACTTCACCAGCCGGGGCTGGCTGACGATCTGGCGCGACGGGCGCTGGAGCCGGCCGACGCCGCTGACCGCGGACGACGGGGGCGAGATCGGCAGCGGTCACGTCGCCCATGCCCTCGGGGAGGACCTCGCCTATGTCTACATCGGCAAGCGCCTGGGGCCCCAGCACCGCTTCCGCGCCTGGTGGCGCTGGTACCGAGACGGCACCTGGTCGGCCCCGGCGACCTGGTCGGACGGCAAGGCCGACGCCTGGCACACCAACGTCGAGCGGCGACCGGACGGCAGCGTCCTGGCGGGCTTCGACGTCGGCGTAGGCGGCTCCGAGACGACCCTGTACGTGGTCGATGGGCGCAACGGCCGCTTCTCCGACCCCGAGGACCTGACCGCGGGCGGTCGTCCCGGGGAGCGCCTCCACTTCGCCTTCGCTGCCGACGGCACGGATCACCTCACCTGGTTCCACAAGGTCGACGGGCAGCCGCGTCACATCTATGTCCGCTCCGGACGCCCTGGAAGCTGGGGGGAGATCAGCGAGCCCTCGGCCGGCCTGGGCGGGTACCACTTCGATCCCGAGATCGCGATCAACGCCGAGGGAACCCGCTGCCTGATCTGGGGCTGGGACGCCGGCGAGGAGGCGGAGATGGTCTACAGCCTCGACGCCGGCGCGGGCTGGACACCACCCCGGAAGATCGCCGAGATCGGCTGGGGCAAGCCCGGCCTGGCATCGATCGACGTGACGAGCGACGGGGCCTTCCACGTGATCTGGAACCAGGGTGTGCGGGGCCGCAACGAGGTCTACTACGCCCGCCTCGGGACTGGCGGATGACCGCCTGGCTCCTGCTCTGGGCCTGCAGCGCTCCGCCCGAGGAGACGCCACAGCCCCCCCCCTTGGACCCGCACCCGCCCGCCACACCGCCGCCGCCCGCTGCCCGGCCGGCACCGGTCGAAGCCGGCTCCAGCCCCGGAGGCAGCTTCCACCTGGCTCCGACGCTCGAGCTCCAGCCCACCGACGGACCGGCGCGGAACCTGCTGATCATCAGCCTGGACACCGTGCGAGCCGACCGGCTCGGGGTCTACGGCGGCCCGGCCGAGACGCCGACCCTGACGGCCCTGGCCGCCCAGGGCACCCGCTTCGATGCCGCGATGACCCAGTTCCCCGAGACCTGCCTGAGCCACTGGTCGATGCTCACCGGGGTCCTGCCGGAGGTGCACGGAAACGCACCGGCCCACGCCGGGAGCCGGTACCTGGGCCCCACCCTGGCCGAGCTCGCGGCCCATGCCGGCTACGCCACGGCCGCCTTCATCGGCGGCGTGACGCTCCAGGACAGCGTGTGCGGACTGGCGCGGGGCTTCGGCGTCTACGACGACCAGTTCCCCATCGATCCGACCGACATGCGCCGTCCGGGCCGCGAGGTCACCCGGGCAGCCACGACCTGGATCGAGGCCCAAGAGCGCCCCTGGTTCGCCTTTGTCCACTACTTCGACGCCCACTTCCCCTACACACCCGCCCCGCCCTGGGACACGCGCTACGACCCGGACTACAGGGGCCGGCTCACGGGCTCCGACGTCGATCTGCGCCCCTACCGGGACGGCGGCGAGGGCCCGACCCCGCGGGACCGCGCTCACGTCCGGGCGCTCTACGACGGCGAGCTGAGCGAGCTGGACGCGGCGATCGCTCCGCTGATCGCCGCGGTCGGCGCGGACACGGTCGTGGTCGTGACCAGCGACCACGGGGAGTCCTTCGAGCACGGCTACTAGTTCAACCACCGGGACGGCCTGTGGGACGACGTGCTCCACGTGCCCTGGATCGTGCGCGCTCCCGGCGTAACGGCCGGGGGTCGGGTGGCTGCCCAGGTCGGCCTGGTCGACCTCGCACCCACCGTGGCCGTGCTGGCCGGGCTGCCGCTGGACGCCCGCATGCAGGGCACCAGCCGTGTCCCCGAGCTCGAAGGCACCCGGACCAGCGGCGAAGACATGCACTACGCCCTCACCGACCCCTGGAGACCGCTGGCGCAGTTCGCCGCCCGCACGCCGACCTCGAAGGTCATCTGGACGGAGGAGTCGGCCTGGGTCTACGACCTCCGCAACGACCCCGTGGAGGAGGCACCCCGCGAAGCCCCGCCGGACAGCTTCGCCGGGGTACGTCAGGCCTACCGCGACCGCATCGAGGCCCTCGCTCCCCACCGCGGAGAAGCCCCGCAACAGGATCGCTTCATCAGCGAGGAGGAGGCGGCCCGCCTGGAGGCCCTGGGCTATGCGGACCGGGACCCGCCGCCCCGGGAGGAGGCCCCCCCAGCGGAAGCGCCCGAACGGTGATCGTGAGACCCGACAGGTCCTGCTGGGCCGAGACCGGGTTCTGGTCCGCCGAGCCCACGCCCCCGGAGCCCGACGCCGGCCCCGTCCCTTCGGCGCCGCCGTGGTCGAGGGCCGCCGAGACCAGGTAGCGGCCCCCGGCGGGCACCCTCAGCTCGAAGGGCTGGGCGTCCTTCCCGTTCGGAGTGAGTCGAATCTCGGCGACCGGAGAGCGACCGGGGATCAGCAGGCCGGAGGTCGGATCGGTGTCCGAGGTGTCGAAGGCCGTCACGTAGAGCGCCCGCCCGGCGACCGGGCCACCCTCCCGCCGCACGACCCCGGAGAGGGCGACCAGGGCCAGGGCCGTCACCTCGTCGGGCCGCGACGCGGCGGACGGTCTCGCACAGCGAAAGCCCGCCGAGGTCCCCATCACCAGGTCCTGGAAGCGGTTGGCGACCCGCATGTTGGTGCTGAAGGTGTCCCAGCCGCCGCCCCGGAGGACGTGGATCGCGCCCGTCGGAGGCCCTCCGGGGTCCACGCGGGGGCCTCCGTCACCGTAGGTCCCCGGGTGCCACACGTCGGCGACGTACTCCCAGACGTTGCCCGCCAGGTGCAGGTGTCCATAGGGCCCCGCACCCAGCCCGGCGTGGTCGACGGGCAGCGTGTCCGAGACGCAGAGCTCCGGGCGACCCTCTGCCGTGGACCGGTGGTTGGCCCGGGTGCAGTCCGGGACCTGGTGCCCCCACGGGTAGGGCCGAAGGTCCCCTGGATCGCAGGCGCCCGGGTCGTCGCCCCCCTCGCACCCCCCTCGCGCGGCCTTCTCCCACTGGGCCTCCGTGGGCAGGGCCTTGCCGAGGTCCTGGCAGTAGTCGCGGGCCTCCTCCCAGAGGACCCCTCGCGCCGGATGGCCCGCCTTCGAGTCGCCGCGGTAGTCCTCCCCCCGGGCCTCCCGCGAGGTCCGCGCCAGCCAGGCCGCGAAGTCCGCCGCCGAGACCTCGCTGCGATCGAGGCAGAAGCCGGAGAGCTGCACCCGGTGGACAGGCCCCTCGTCCCGCCCGGCCTCCTCGCTGACCGACCCCATCAGGAACGGCCCCGTCGGGACCCGCAGCTCTCCCTCCGGACAGGAGGGCGACTCCGCCGCCGCCTCGACGGGACCCGACAGGTCCGCCCGCCAGGACCCGGTGAGGTCCTCGGCCGAGCCGGCCCCGATCATCGGCCCCAGCGCCCCGGATGGCGGCGCTCCGGGCGCCCCGGCGCCAGGCTGGGGGACGGGGCCCTCCGCAGCGCCATCGGGAGGGGTCGGCCCGCTGCACGCGAGCAAGGTCACCAGGAGAGCGGCCTGGAGCCGGCTTCCGCCGCGCAGGTCCGGGCAGGGCTCAGCCAGGGGCCACCAGCTCTTCTTCGACCGGCACGTCCGCGCCCCGCTCGACCAGCCACCTGCGCATCTCGTCCTTCTCCAGCGCCTTCTCCAGCGCGGCCCGGGGCTCCACGACGCCTCCCTCGACGAGCTTCTTCAGGCTGGCGTCCATGCCGATCATGCCCATCGCGACGCCCTGCTGGATCGCGCCCGTGAGCTGGTGGGTCTTGCCCTCCCGGATCAGCGAGGAGATGGCCGAGTGGGCGAAGAGCACCTCCACGGCAGCGACCCGCCCGCCTCCGGTCCGTCGCAACAATTGCTGGGAGAGCACGCACTTCAGGACCCCGGAGAGGATGCCTCGGACGTTGTCCTGGCGCTCCGTGGGAAACACATTGATCACCCGATCCATGGTCTTGACCGCGGAGTTGGTGTGCAGCGTCCCGAACACCAACAGACCGGTCTCCGCCGCGCTCAGGGCCAGCTCGATGGTCTCCAGGTCCCGCATCTCACCCACCAGGATGCAGTCCGGGTCCTCCCGCATCGCGGCCTTCAGGGCCGGGGTGAAGCCGCTGGTGTGGGGACCGACCTCGCGCTGACTGACCAGGGCCAGCTTGTTCGGGTGCACGAACTCGATCGGATCCTCGATGGTCACGAAGTGCATGGCCCGCTGGTCGTTCATCTCGTTGATGATCGCCGCCAGGGTGGTGCTCTTGCCGGAGCCGGTCGGGCCGGTGACCAGCACCAGGCCGGACTCGTAGCTGCAGATCCTGCGGACGGACGCAGGAAGCTGGAGCTGATCGATCGTGAGGATGCGGGTGGGAATCACCCGGAAGACCGCCCCCGCACCACGCTGCTGGCGGAAGAGGTTCACCCGGAACCGGGCGAGGTCCTCGACCTGGTAGGCGAAGTCCACGTCGCCGGTCTCCTCGAACTGCTCCCAGAGGTTCTCCGGCGTGATCGGTCGGATCAGCGACCGGTAGTCCGCCTCGGTCAGCACACGGTAGCGCACCGGCTCGATGCGCCCCGAGAGCCGAAACAGCGGCGGACGGCCCACGCTGAGGTGCAGATCGCTGGCCCCCCGGTCCACCATCAGCCTGAAGAAGCGGTCGATGCGGCGTGAGCCCATCTCAGTCCCCGTCCGTGTCCGGCTGGTCGTCGCGGCCGCGCTGCTTGCTCAGGAAGCCGTGACTGCACAGCGGCTCGAAGGTCTCGGGCTTCTGCGCCCGCCGCCAGGCCGCCTCCGGCGCCACCAGGTCGGCCTCGACGAGGTCCAGCAGCGCCATGTCCACGGTCTGCATGCCCTGGCGCCTCCCGAGCTGCATCAGGCCCGGGATCTGGTGGGTCTTGGCATCCCGAATGAGGTTGCCGATGCTGAAGACGCCCTTGAGCACCTCGAAGATCGCCACCCGTCCCTCGCCGTCCTTGCGCTCGATGAGCTGCTGGCAGACCACGTACTTCAGGGACTCCGAGAGCCCCATGCGCACCTGGCCCTGCTCTTCCGGGGGGAAGCTCTTGACGATGCGCTCCACCGTGGAGACCGCACTCGTGGTGTGGAGCGTGGCGATCACCAGGTGTCCCGTCTCCGCGGCCTCCAGGGCCATGCGGATGGTCTCGCGGTCCCGCATCTCGCCGACCATGATCACGTCCGGGTCCTCCCGCAGCGCCCCGCGCAGCGCCCGGGCGAAGGACGCCGTGTGGCTGCCCACCTCGCGCTGGTTCACCAGGGCCGTCTTGACCGGGTGCACGAACTCGATCGGGTCCTCCAGTGTGATCACGTGGACGGATCGGGTCTCGTTGATCAGGTTGATGATGGCGGCCAGGGTCGTGCTCTTCCCGCTCGCCGCGGGCCCGGACACGCAGATGATGCCCTGGTGGTAGTCGAGGAGCTCCGTGAGCTGGCCCGGGAGCCGCAGGTCCGCGAAGGTCGGCGGCACGTTGGGGATCACCCGGAAGGCCGCGCAGCAGCCACGCCGCTGCCGGTAGGCGTTGGCCCGGTAGCGCCCGACTTCGGCGATGTCGTGGCAGAGGTCGACGTGGCCCTCCAGCTCGAACTGCTCCCGTTGACGGTCGGACAAGAGGTCGAAGATCGCCTTCCGGGACTGGCGGGCCGTCAGGGGCTTCATGTCCAGCCGACGCAGGACCCCCTTCTCCCGCACGATGGGCGGCTCGTCGACCGAGATGTGGAGGTCGCTCGCGCCCTCCTCCCGGATCCTGGCCAGCAGCCTGTCGATGGGGTTGCGAAGCTGGGTGGACGAGACCGCGCTGGTGCCCTGCTCGACGTCTCCGGCGTCGACCTGGAGCTTCTCGGACAGGGTCCTCATGACCTCCGACGCCCGGGTCCGGACGTCCTTGCTGGGGTCCTTCGCCTTGACCTTCTGGAGCAGTCCGAGGAGTCGCTTGTCCTCGAAGCGGGAGAAGGCCGACACGACCTCCATGCGGACCTCGACGCGATCGTCCCGCAACAGGCCGGACAGGGGCTTGACCGCCACGGACGAACCGATCCGGGCCAGGGCGTCGATGGCCGCCCACCCGGCGTCCTCGTCCTCGAGCGCCTTGACGAGCGCAGGCACCGCCTTGTCGGACCCGATGCGGCCCAAGGTGTCGCAGGCACTGATGCGCAGCCACCAGTCCTCGTCCTCGAGCAGCTTGCAGACCGGACCGACGATGCGGGGATCGTCGAAGTTCTCGGCGAGGACCAGCGCCGCAGTGCGCACGTCCTCGTCGGGGTGGTCGAGCAGCCGGACGGCGGGCGACAGGACCCGGTCGCCGAAGGTCAGCAGGGTCTCCAGGATCCGGGCCCGCAGCCAGCCCACGAGGCCCTTGCAGAAGCGGAGGATCTCGAGCACCACCTCGCGCTCGTCCCCCGTCGCGAGCAGGATCTCCACGCAGCTCCGGCGGGTGGCGTCCTCCCCCTCGCTGAGCAGCTCCAGCATGCGCGTCCGGATGACTTCGGGCGCCTTCCTCGCCGCCCGGGAGAGGTAGCGGTTCGCCATCTCCCGCCCGGTGGCATCCGCCCGGGCGAACCGGTCCGCCATCAGGTCCACGACCTCGGGGGTGTGGACCTGGGACAGCGCCTCCAGGGCGATCGTGCCGAGGCGCGGATCGGACGACCGGGCACTCTCCAGGAGGACCTCGGTGAGCGACTCCGGCTCGTTGTCCCGCAGGAGCCGCTGGAGCGCCGAGACCTGGGTGTTGGCGGGGGCCTCGGTGACCGCGCGGACCAGGTAGACGCGCTGGAGCTCTCCCTCCAGGGACAGCGCCAGCTCCCAGCCCAGTCGCACCTTCTGAGCGTCCCGGGATCCGAGCAGGCCATCCAGCACCACCTTCAGGAGGGCCGAGTCCACCGCGGTGAAGCTCCGGGCCACGTAGGTGCGCTTGTGCGGGGGCTGCGCCAGCATGTCCTTGGCGACCTGGTGCAGGGACCGGACCGAAGGACTCCGGAAGACCGTCTCCAGCCCCACCTGCCGGAGGCCTGGGTCGTCGACCCAGAGCAGGGGCATCACGTCGGCCGCCCCCAGCCTGGCCGCGCGTAGCTCCGCGACCAGCTCCCGGCGCTCCGTCTCGTTGCGCCAGGAGTGGGTGGCGGCCTGCTGGACCAGCGTGCGGGTCCGCCCTCGCTTCAGCAGTGCCATCACGCTCCATGCCGAGGTGAGGGCTCACCCTACCGGAGTCGAAGCGTCCTGGGGAGGGGGGCGCTCAGCTCGCAAGCTGCGTCCGCCCCGGCTCCAGCGCGATCGTCACCGCGGTCCACTCGTCCTGCAGGCGCAGCAGGTGGCCGGAGGCGGCTCGCAGGTCCCGGCTGGCCAGGGCGTCCTCGAGGTCCTCGCAGACCCGTCCCAGCGGCACGGCGCCGACCACCCGGCTGTGTCGCCCGAACACCCGCACGGTGCGCGTTGCTGCACGGGCCTCCGAGCGTGCGAGCTGGTTCCGCAGCCGCTGCATCGCGGCAAGCCCGACCTCCAGGAAGTCCTCGACCACGGCGTCGATCGAAGCCTGTCCCCGGAAGATGTGGAAGGACCGCAGCGCGCCGAGGTCCACGACCTCCACACCGGCCTGGCGCGGATCGACGCGCTGAAGGGCATCCCGCCACTGTTCGATGTCCGGCACCGACGCCATCGCCTCGTCCACCCCGGCCCCGACGAAGGCCCGGCGCTGCTGCGGGTCGTCCGCCAGGCCGAAGACCACCGGCTGACCCGCACCTCCCCGCCGGATGACCTGGACGGCCTCCGCGCCCGACATGCCCGCCAGTCGATCGGCGAGCACCACCAGGTCGAAGCGTGTGGAGCAGAGCCGCCAGAGCCCCTCCGCGCCGGAGGCCACGGCCGTCGTGTCCACGTCCTGGCCCCGGAGGACCTGCTCGGTCACCGAGCGCCGCACGGGCTCTTCGTCGATCAGCAGGGCTCGGAGGAGGTGCAGGTGGGCCATGGACCGGGGATCGGAACCCGGGGACCCCTCCGCGAGGGGACTCAGAAATTGACGTCGTAGGTGACCTGTTGCCCGCTGTCCCAGGCCCAGAGCTGCTGGTCGAGGTAGTTGTAGTCCACCATCGAGTTGTAGCCGCCGGGGTTGGAGAGGCTGATCGACAGGGACTGGTCCGAGCTGTCCGAGGTGTCGTAGGCGTAGTTGATGGTCGTGCTCGACCCGCTGTAGCTGTCGATGGCGTAGACGATGCCGCAGCTCACGAAGGCGTTGCCCATGTTGGTCTTGGACTCGCTGTTCGTGTTCCAGGTGTCCTCGATGTCCAGGTCTTCGCTGAGCTTGCTGACCACGAGCTTGCCGCTGTTGCTCGAGGTGGCGTAGAGCACCCAGAGCCCGTTCTCGTCGACGGCGAAGTCGATGTCGCTGTAGCCACCCCACTCGTAGTGGTAGGTGTTGCGGTAGCCGGCGTTGGTGAGCTCCACGGTGTCGACGACGGACTGGCTGTCCAGGTCGTACTTCACCATGTTCCGGGTGTTGGCCTGGTTGTAGTAGAGGTAGCCGTCGTACACGGCGGCGCCGGTGCCGTCGTAGTCGTAGGTCAGGGCCCAGGAGCTCGAGGACTTGCCGGCCTCGAAGTCCGCCATGTCGTCGTACTCCTCGATGGTGTTGCCGTTGTAGGAATTCATGTACCAGATCTTGTCGGCACCGAGGGTCTCCTCCGGGTCCGACATCCACTGGCCATAGGTGGAGCCGGAGCTCCGGTGGTTGTCGGGGGAGTCGACGCTGGAGACCTCACCGCACTCGGGACCGATCTCCGCCGAGGCCTCGGCCTCGGTGCCGTCCTCCTCGCCGTCGTTGGGCGTGACCGTGCAGGTCCACACCTCGCCTTCGAAGGCCTCACCGGCGAGCACCGTGTCCCCGGTGTGGTCGGTGGTGGAGGCGGAGGTATAGGGCACTCCGTCGACGTCCCAGGTGAAGGAGTAGGTCAGGCTGTCGTCGTCGGCGTCGGCGCTGTCGGTGTCGATCACGCACTGGAAGTCGTGCACGGCCTCCCCCGGGCTCGTCGGGTCGATGGAGACCTCCGGCGCCTCGGGAGCCGTGTTGACGACGGTGAGGGTGTCGGACACGAAGCTGTCGGAGTCGCCGTAGCCGTCGTTGGCCACCACCTCGACGTAGACCTGCTGGCCCTTGTCGAACCAGGTCGAGCCATCCAGGGTGTCGCTGGTCTCCGTCGCCGGCGAGCCGTCCACGTACCAGGTGTAGGCGTAGGTCAGGGAGTCGCCGTCGTTGTCCGTCGCCGAGGGGGTGGCCGTCAGGCTGTCGTCGGTCGCGGGATCGGACGAGGAGAAGCTGACGTCGGTGACGACCGGCAGCCCGTTGGAGATGGTCACGACGGCACTGGTGACGGTGTTGCCGTCGAGCTGGCCGTCGTTGGGCGTGGCCGTGCAGGAGACGTTGTCGTCGCGACCGAAGGCGCCGGCCAGGGTCTCCGAGGAGGCGAGGGTGACGCCGTTGACCGCCCAGGTGTAGCTGTAGGTGAACGAGGTGGTCCCGTCCGGATCGGTCGTGGTACCGGGCACACAGGTGAGGGTGTCGTCGCTGGTGGCCGGGTCGGGACTCACCGCCGCGTCGGCGATGACCGGCGCCTGGTTGTCGATGACGATCGTGAGGCTGCTGTCGGGACCCGCCTCCCGTCCGTCGTGCGGGGTGACCGTGCAGGTGACGAGATCGCCGCTGGCATAGCCCGACGACAGCGTGGACCCGCTGCCGGCTCCGGTGCCGTTGATGTCCCAGGCGATGGTCGAGCTGTCCGAGTCGCCGTCCGGGTCGTAGAAGCCGCTGTAGGTACACTCGAGCGAGTCGGTGGCCGTGGCCAGCAGCGGCTCGATCGAGACGCTGTCGATGGTCGGCAGACCGTTGCTGATCTGGAGGTCGGCGGACTCCGTGTTGCCGGTGTCCTCCCCGTCACTCGCCGTGACCTCGCACTTGACCCGGTCGGACCGGGCGAAGGCACCGCTCAGAGTGGCTCCGGTGGCCACGCTGCTGCCGTTGACGAACCACTCGATGGTCGAGGCATCCGCCTGGCCGTCGGGATCGGTGTAGGCGTAGAGGCAGGTGAGGGTGTCGTCAGCGTCCGCGGGGTCGGGATCGATGGTGACGTCGGCGATCGACGGCGCGGTGTTGTCGATGGTGAGGGTGGCGGCCACCGGCGTGCCGTCGTCCTCGCCGTCGTTCGGAGTGACCGTGCAGGCGACCTCGTCGCCACCCACGTACCCGCCCAACAGCGTGGCGTCGGTCCCGGCCGACGAGCCGCTGATCGTCCACTCCAGCCGGGAGGAGTCGGCGTCGCCGTCCACGTCGGAGTAGCCTGACCAGCTACAGGTCAGGGTGTCCTCGACCTGGGCCGGATCAGGGTCGATGGTGACGCTGGCGACGCTCGGCTCGGCGTTCTGGATGGTCGTGGTGGCGGTGACCGCGGTGCCGGTCTCCTCGCCGTCGTCGGGGGTCACCTCGCAGGAGACCTCGTCCCCCTTCACGAAGCCGGTCTTCAGCAGCGACGCCGTGGACACCGACGAGCCGTTCACGAACCACTCGATCGTGGACACGTCGGAGTCTCCGTCCGCGTCGTAGAAGCCGGACCACTCGCAGCGCAGGGTGTCGCTCGCCCAGGCCGGTTCCGGCGTGATGGTGGCCGACTCGATCTCGGGGGGTGTGTTCACGATCTCGACGTCCCCAGAGACCGGGTCGCCGTCGTCGGTGCCGTCGGACGGTGTCACGGTGCAGGTCACCGTGTCGCCCTTCACGAAGCCGCCTCGCAGGTTCAGCGCCGTTCCCGCCGAGACGCCGTTGATGAGCCACTCCATGGTGGAGTAGTCCCCGTCGCCGTCGGCGTCGTAGAAGCCGCCGTAGGAACAGACCAGCACGTCCTCGGCGCCGGCCGGATCGGGCGAGATGCTGACGGTGCCGACCACGGGGGCCGCGTTGCCGATGGTGATCTGGGCCTCGCCGTAGGTGCCCTCCCCCTTGCCGTCGCTGGGAATGACCCGCACGGTGAAGGTCACGCCCCGCGAGGTCTCGCTCGCCGGGAAGCTCTCGCTGGAGCTGGCGGTGGAGAGCACCGCGTAGCGGTACCACTCGTAGGAGTAGCTGACCTCGTCACCTTCGGGATCCGTGCTGTCGACGTCGATCACGACGAAGAGGTCATCGTCGGCGTCGGCCGGATCGGGGGTGATGGACACCTCGGGCGCCGTGGGCACGCCGTTCACCGTGAGCGCGACGGAGTCGGCCGCCGTGAGGCCCTCGTTGTCCGTCACGGTCGCCGTGACGACATGGTCACCGGGAGTGAGGCCCCCGTAGGAGGGACTGACGATGCCCGCCGCGCTGGCGTTGGAGCTGGTGAACGGGCCGTCGAGATCGCTCTCCCAGGCCACGAAGAGGTCGACGCTCGGCGTCTCCTCGTCGCCGACGACCGCCGTGAAGCTGTACCAGTCGCCCTCGTTGATCTCCTCCCCGTCGGTGGGAGCGGAGATCGTGATGGTGGGCGGGCCGCCGACCACGTAGACGACCTCGGCGGTGCAGGTCGCTCCGTACTCGTCGGCCACCTCGAGGGTCACGGTGTGGGCCGCCAGCGTGAGGCTGGTGGTGGTGGTGCCGAAGGTCCCGTCGGAAGCGGGGCTGCCCGACCAGAGCTCGCCGTCCACGTCGCTGGTGAGCGAGGCGTCCAGCGCCGTCACGGTGCCGTCGTCGGCTGCCCAGGCCTCGAAGGTGACCTCTGCCCCTTCCGGCCCCGAGTCCCCGTCCTCGGGGGTGGTGAAGCCACAGGTCGGAGCCTCGTTCTCCGGTGAGATGGTGACGGTGATCGCGTCGGTCCCGGTGTTGCCGGCCGAGTCGGTGACGGTGAGGCTGACGGTGTGCGTGCCCTCCGTCAGCGTCGCGTCGCCCGAAGTCATGCCGTCTTCGTCGACGGTCCCGTCGATGTCCGTGAGCTCGCCATCCACATCGCTGGCCCAGACCACCGACAGGTCGACCGCGAGGTCCTCGGCGTCGGAGACGGCGCCCTCGAACGTGATGACCTGGCCGAGCGACCACGTCGAGCCATCGTCGGGCGCGCTGATGCCGGCCTCCGGCGCCTCGTCGGCGGAGGTGGTGCCGGAGTCATCGGGGCCGGTGTCGTTGGTGGTGGTGTCGTCGCCGCAGGCGACGAGCAGCAGGGCCGAGAACAGGGCGGTTCTGAGCATGCGGACGCTCCTCGGGGGGCCCCCCGTAGATACCACGAGCAGGCCGCCTTCTCCGAATGGAAGCGGACCGCTCGATCCGCTACCGCACCTCGATCGCGGGCATTCGCGCCTCGAGGCGGGGCCGTCGTTGGTCCTCGACCCACGCCTCGACGGTCGCCGGATCCAGCCCCCCGGGCACACCGACATCGAGCAGGTCCTCGATGAGCTGCTCGATCGGGTCCTTCTCCTCGGGGAACAGGACCACCTGGGCCTCCCCCTCGATGCCGGCCCGCTCCCTGGCCAGGCCGAGCGCCACGTCGAGGCCCCCCAGTCCATCGACGAGCCCGTTCTCCAGGGCATCCCGCCCGCTCCAGATGCGACCTCGAGCCAGCTCCTCGACCCGCTCGAGCTCCAGGGAGCGCCCCTCGGCGACCTTGGCCTTGAAGCGCCCGTAGAGGTGCTCCAGCGTGGCGACGAGGGCCGCGCGCTGCGGCTCCGTGAGGCTGGAGACACCGCTCATGACGCCGGCGTTCTCCGCGAAGTCGATGGTCTCGACGTTGGCCCCGATCCACTCGTAGAAGCCCCGCACGTTCATCTTCGAGAACACCACGCCGATGGAGCCCGTGATGGTGTTGGGATGGGCGACGATGGCGTCGGCACCCATGGCGACCCAGTAGCCTCCGGACCCGGCTACTCCCGCCATGGAGACCACGACGGGCTTGCCGGCCTCACGAGCGCGCTGGATCTCGCGCCACACCAGGTCGGAGCCGACCGCCGAGCCGCCGGGGCTGTCGACCCGGAAGACGATCGCCTGCACGTCGTCGTCCTCGGCGGCGTCCCGGATGGCCTCCGCGACCTCGGGTCCCGCGAACAACTCGCTGTCACCGAACAGTCCACTGGAGCCGGAAGAAGCCACGATCGGCCCCTCACCGAAGACCAGCGCGATCTGGGGAGCGTCCTCCGGCAGCTCGAGGGTCCCGCCTCCCCCTTCGAGGTAGCGGCTGAGACCGAGACCCTCGTACTCGTCGGTGCCCGCGACCTCCCGCAGGGCCTCCCGGACCTGGTCGAGGTAGCCCAGCTCGTCGACCAGGCCGGCTTCGAGGGCCTCGGGCCCGGTGAAGATTCCCCGGCTCATCAGGGTCTCGAAGGCGGCGCGATCCAGGCCCCGACGCGTCACCACGCCCTCGACGTAGAGGTCCTGGAGGTCGCCCACCACGTCCTCGAGGGCCTCTCGGAAGTAGGGGCTCATCTCCCGGCGGCTGTAGGGCTCGCCGGCGCTCTTGTACTCCCGGAACATGAGCACCTCGGGCTCGACGTGGAGCTTCTCCAGCGTGCCGCGCCAGAAAGTCACCGTGGCGCTGAAGCCGTTGACCAGCCACATGGTCTCCGGCAGCACCCACACGTGGGTCCCCGCCGACGCCAGGGCGAACTCCCCGTCCCCGACGAGGTCTCCACCGAGCAGGACATGGACCGGCTTGCCCGCCGCCTCCACCCGCTCGAGCTCCGCCACCACCTCCGACAGGGTGGCCTGGTCCATGGCCACGTTGGACACCTCCAGCAGGACCGCAGCGATCGACGCGTCCCGCGCGGCGCGGCGCAGCCCCCTGCGCAGGGCCCAGAAGCTGCCCGTGCTCTCTCCCGTGAGCAGGGCGAAGGGGTCCCGCTCCGGCCCCTGCGCGAGGTCAGCGCCGAGCCTGAGCTCCAGCACCGTGCCTTCGGCCGCAGCCTCGTCCGTCTGGAGGAGGAGGTAGGCCCCGACGCCCAGCGCAACCGGGGCGCAGATCACCACCAGGACGAGCAGCAGCAGGACCCACAGGACCTTGGAACGGCGGCGAGGCTTGTCGGACATGGCGGCTCCGAGGGGGGCGGGCGGATTACGGCGGGGACGAAGCCTAACTTCCAGGAGCCCTCTGCATGTCGGCCTACGCCGCCACCCTGGACGACGTGCGCGCGGCCCGCGAGCGGATCGCCCCTCACGCCCACGTGACCCCCATCCTGACCTCCAGGACCTTCGACGCCTGGGCGGGTCGGCAGCTCTTCTTCAAGTGCGAGAACCTCCAGAGAGTCGGTGCGTTCAAGTTCCGAGGCGCGATGAACGCCGTCGCGAGCCTGCCGGACGCCGCGGCGCAGCGCGGCGTGGTGACCCACTCCAGCGGGAACCACGCCCAGGCCCTCGCCCTGGCGGCCCGGATCCGGGGCATTCCGGCCCACATCGTCATGCCCGTCGACGCTCCCGCCGTGAAGCGGACCGCCGTGGAGGGCTACGGAGCGCGTGTGGTCCCGTGCGAGCCGACCCTGGACGCCCGCGAGGCGACCGCCCGGGCGGTCCTGGAGGAGACCGGCGGCGTGCTCATCCACCCCTACGACGACCCACGGATCATCGCCGGCCAGGGCACGACCGCCCTGGAGCTGCTCGACCAGGTCCCCGACCTGGACGCCGTCATCACCCCGGTCGGCGGCGGCGGGCTGCTCTCCGGCGTCACCCTGGCCCTGCGAGAGGCCGCGCCCCATGTGCGTGTCTTTGCGGCCGAGCCGCGCATGGCCGATGATGCCGCCCGCTCGAAGCGGGCCGGGCGCTTCATCCCCCAGACCGATCCCCGCACGGTGGCCGACGGCCTCAGGACCAGTCTCGGTCGCCTCACGTGGCCGGTGATCCGTGACCTGGTCGAGGACATCTACACGGTCGAGGAGGAGGCCATCGTGTCCACGATGCGAGACCTGTGGGAGCGCCTGAAGATCCTCGTCGAGCCCTCCTCCGCCGTGCCCGTCGCCGCGGTCCTCGGCGAGGACTTCCGGGGACTCGAGGGCCTCGACCGGGTGGCCATCGTCCTGACCGGCGGCAACGTGGACCTGACCCGACTCCCCTGGCGTTAGGGTGAAGCGATGATCTGGCTGCTGCTGAGCTGCACGGGCGGCGACACCACCGACGACTCCGCCACCACGACCACCGACACCCAGGACACCGGGCCCTTCGATCTCGACGGTGACGGTTCCTTCGCCTCCGACGACTGCGACGACCTCGATGACCGCCGCCATCCCGGCGCTGACGAGGTCTTCGACGAGGTCGACAACGACTGCGACGGCCTGGTGGATGCCGACGGGACCTACACGGGCACCGCCGAGCTGTCGGCGATCACCTTCTACAGCGGCGCGGAGAGGACCGGTGAGTTCGACTGCACCGCCGCACTGAGCCGCAGCCTGGCCGTGCTCGACTTCGCCGTCACCTGCCCGGTCACCCACGACGACCCCGACGAGCAGGAGGTGCTCCGGCTGATGATGGGCGCGGAGCTGGTGATCACCCCGGCCCCCGGGTACGAGGACGTCGCGGCCAACCTCTGGACGGGGCGGGCCGTCATCACCGCCGAGGTGGGCTGGGACTCGACCGGTGAGGCCCAGGTCGCCTGGACCGACACGGCCTCGGCCCGCTTCTCGCTCACCCTCGACGCCGAACAGCTCGGCCTGAGCGGCACCGGGATCCTGGCCCGCTGATCAGCCCGACACCATCCACTGGTGGAAGCTGGTGAAGATGGCACCGACCTTCAGGTTGTTCCGTGTGACCTCCTCGGCGTAGCTCCACCGGAGCAGGGTCTCGTTGCTCGGTCCGTCGAGCCAGTAGCGATCGAAGCCGTGCAGGTCGTCCAGGTGGCCGATCCGGAAGCGGTCCTTGTCGTCGTCCTGGTGGAGGAAGGCGTTGCCCCCGTAGATCGTGCCGTCCCAGTCGACCGTGACCTCGCCGTTGAGGCGGATCGGGAGCGGCGGCCCTTCGAGGTTCACGAAGACCAGGTCGTCTCCCGCCGCCCACCGCTGGCGCAGCTCCCGACCGATGGCGAACAGGCCCTGGGCGAAGGCCTCCTGCTGCGCCCGGGTCCACACGTACCCGAGGGCGAAGTTGACCTGGA
Organism: uncultured Enterobacterales bacterium; assembly: GCA_964501915.1. Classification (GTDB taxonomy): domain Bacteria; phylum Myxococcota_A; class UBA796; order UBA796; family CAJQPC01; genus CAYFPX01. The sequence goes on along the minus strand of CAZCVP010000012.1, from coordinate 5,685 downwards.
TGCGCCCAAACCCCAGCGAGGCGATGTGGAAGAAGCCCTCCTTCATCCGCTCCACGTTCTGGGGGTGGACCACCATGATCACGTCGTAGTCCAGGCCCGACGACAGGATCGCCTCCCGGTGGGTCGCGATCCCGCGGGCATAGCTGTCCACGCCGCGGCCCAAGGCGCGCCGGAACCGGTTCTGCACCTCGGGGGCGCCGTCCAGGGAGAGCTCGAGCTTGACGGGGTACTGCGAGAGCCAGTCCAGCCGCTCCTCGTCCAGCGAGAAGCCGTTGCTGCTCAGCAGGAAGCGCAGCTCCTTGCCGAGCTCCCGGGCGCGGCGTGTGCCCCGCTCGATGGCCCGACGAAGGAGGTCCCACTCCATCAGGGCCTCGCCTCCGAAGAACTGCAGCATCACCGCAGGGCGATGGCTCGAGAGCAGCAGCTCCAGCGCCCGGTCCAGGGTCTCCGGCGCAATCACCCGACCGTCCTGCTTGGGGATGAAGCAGTAGCGACAGCGCAGCTCGCACTGCCAGGTCGGGACCAGCACCAGCCGCGGCACGGCCTGGTGGCCGTGACGCTCGAAGGCCGTGAGCCAGCTCTCGGCTGGCCCGAGCAGCTCGAGGGCCGTGGCCAGTGCCGCCTCGGCGTCCGGCCGCCAGCCCGGCCAGCCCTCGACCGCGCCCCCGAGCGGCCGATCCGCCTCGCGCGCCTCCAGGAGCTGCTCGAAGACCAGCGAGCGCAGCCGATCGTCGAGTCGGCGCACGAGCTGCTCCCCCCGGAGCCGCTCCTCTCCCTCCCGCCCCTGGAGCCGCTCGGTCCAGGCCGCGCGCAGACGCTCCAGGCTCGCGCCGTAGCGCTGTTCGTCGCTGAAGAAGGTCGGCACCTCCTCGGAGGCCAGGACCGACCGCACCCAGGGATCCGCCGGCGCGTCGTGGTCGACGAAGGGGTAGTCCAGCTCCGGGTGGCCCTCCACCTCCGCCCGGTCGCGGAGGACCGAGACGTCGCTTCGGCCCTGGCGCACGAGCCGCCTGTGGCTGGCCGAGGTGAAGTAGCTCACCAGTCGCGGCACGACCGGAAAGCGCGCGTGGAAGAAGATGGGATGCCGGAGCTTCAGCCGACAGAGCTCCTCCAGGCTGTCGATGAGGTCCTCCGGGCAGGTCTCGGAGTTGCTCAGGATGACGTAGGCGTCCCAGTGCAGGTGTCGACGGGACAGCTCGGCGGCGACAGCCCGCACGTGGGTGACCTGGTAGCCCTTGCCAAGGCGGACCAGCTCGCTGTCGCAGAAACTCTCCACGCCGACCTGGATGTAGGCGCTCCAGGTGCGGCTCTTGAAGTCCCGCACGTAGTCCCGGACGGGCACCTCCAGTCCGGCATCGGCGAACCGGGAGGGCTGGAAGGCGTCACAGAGGGCGGCATCGACCTCCGGCAGGAGCCGCCCTCCGCCCCGCCGGCAGAGGTCGGCCACCGACACCTGGACCGAGGAGAGCTGGAAGCGGGTCGAGCCGAGCTCCTCGAGCAGGGCGATGGCCCGGTCCCGATCGCAGGCGAAGTCGTCGTCGCAGAAATGGACCCGCCAGGCGTTGTGGGGGATCTCCGAGCCGAAGATCTCCTCAAAGCGGGCGGCATAGGTCGCCAGCAGCTCTCGGACGCTGCCGGCGCTGCGAGCCTGGTAGGACTCTCGGCCGAGGATCGAGCAGAAGGTGCAGCGGTGGACGCAGCCGCGCGAGGTCGCGATCTCGATGCCACCCTCGATGTGTCGTGGCTTCAGCCAGGACAGGTCGAGCTCCACCCGATCGAGGTCGCCGACTTCGACGATGCGGGCCGGGCGACCGGCCACCAGGCCGCCGCCCGGGTCGAAGGCGATCAGGCCGTCCTGGTGCATCAGCCCGTGGCGCTGCGCTGGGGTGAACGGGGTGTCGACGTCTCCGGCGCCAACGAGCCGGACCAGGGCCGGCAGGTGGACCTCCCCCGCACCGCGGCAGACGAAGCTCACGTCCTCGAGGTGGGCCGCCACGTGCTCCGGAGCCAGGGTCGGCATCACCCCTCCGACGGCGACGTGGGCGCGGCAGCCGCGCTGGCGCAGGCCGCGAACGAGGGCCCGCACACCCTCGAAGTAGCCCTCGAGCAGCGTGATGCAGACCAGGTCGGGCCGGCCGACCGCCAGGGCCCGGTCGAGGTCCTCGAGCCCGAGCACCGGGCGCTCTCTGCCGGAGACGGCCATCTTCACGTCGGCCAGCGCGACCTCGGCCCCAGACCCCCGGAGGGAGGCGATCATGTGGAGCACGCCCTGGGAGAGCTCCCGATCGTTGTGGGGCAGGTCGGCGTTCATCAGCGACTCGAAGAACAGCACCCGTGGGGCCCGGCGCGGCTGCCGCTCGAGCTGTTCCGGCCGCCAGTCCGGGAACGCCTTCGGGAGGTTCTGCGCGACCCGGCGTTCGACGAGGTGATGAGAGGACGCCCTGGCCAGCGCCGGGCCGTCCAGGTGGAGGATCCCGTCCCGGAGGCCGTCCGCGGTGCCGGCGGGCCCCAGGAGGACCCGCAGCGGGCCGGTATGTCCCCGAGTCTCGAGGACCCGGCCCACCGCCGAAGCGGCACGCACCCAGGTGGCCCGTGGCAGCTCCGCCCCGCTGGCGTCCTCCACGGACAGGCGAGCATCGAAGCCGTGGAGGCGGCGGGTCAGGATCCTCCCGTCCCCCGCTCGCAGGCGGCGCTCGGGGGCGGCGTGACGACCACCGTCCGGCTCCACCACGTAGTACCAGCCGCGATCGATGGCGGCACGCTCCTCGGTCATCGGGGCACTCTACCCGTACCGGGTGGAGCCGCTACTCCAGCGGCGAGAACTGGTGGACCAGGACCTCGGCGAGGGCGATGGTCTCGGGACCCGGTGGCTGGCTGAGCCAGGCGTGAGTGACGTCGAGGGTGGAGTCGAGCCGGTGCACCCGGATGAGCCGCCGATCCGCCTCCACGAGCCGCCCCTCGCGGTAGAGCACGTGTCCCGCGACGAGCTGAGCCCGAGCCGCCCCGCGGTCGTCGGCGCCGACGAAGCTGTCCAGGTTGACCAGGGCGTCGTCGACCGACATCCGGCCGAGGGCGATCAGGCAGGCGATCTCGAAGGGCGGCACCTGGGGATTGCCCGGATCGAGGAAGCCCGCCTTGCGGATGCAGGCCAGCGCCCCCTCCCAGTCTTCGACCGAGCTGTGGGCCTGGGCCTGGGTGAAGTGTTCCGAAGCCTGGCCGCGGGCCTGGGGGCTTCCCCTGGCCGAGGACGCCAGCTCCCGCAGTCCGCGCAGCCAGCCCGCGAGCGCCGACAGGTCGTCCAGTCCGCCGCGGAGCCGCTCCACCAGCTCACCGAGCTCCACGGCGGCCTGGCGGGCCGGCCCCGCCGGGTAGGCGTCGGGGTCCGTGTGCGGATCCAGGCAGTCCACACGACTCCGGAGGTCGGTGAGGTCCAGGTAGGTCGTGGGCTCCAGGGCGCCGTGGCCCAGGCTGAGGAGGGGGTTGCCGCTGTCGAGGTGGTCGAGGAAGGCGCGCAGCTCCAGCGCCGTCAAGTGCCCCGCCGGCACGCTCCGCCAGGGGGGGATCGGGTGCGAGGCCATGTCTTCGTGGGGGGCGGGAGCCGGCGTCTCCCGCTCGTGGGGGGCCGGGGCACCCTCGCCCGGCAGGTCTTCCAGGCCGGTCGTGTCCGCCACCACCGCCGGAGCGTCCTGGTCATCGGACTCCAGCACACCCAGGTGCAGCTCGGTGATGAGCTCGGTGGAGTCCGCCTCGGCCATCAGCGCCTCCCGGGTCGCGGGAGATGCCAGCTCCGTGACGGGCAGGTCGAGCTCCTCGGTGGCGCCTGGGCTCGCGACCTCCTCGTCGACGGGAGACGGCTCCAGGGGAGCAGGGTCCCGGTCGCCCAGGCCGATGGCCTGCTTGAGCCGAGCCCAGATCCCAACCACTGTGGCCGGTGGCGGCGGCTCCGGCGGGGCGGGCTCCGGGAGGGGGGGCGGTTCGGGCTCCGGCTCGGGCTCGGGCTCCGGTTCGGGCTCGGGCTCCGGTTCGGGCTCCGGCTCGGGCTCGGGCTCCGGTTCGGGCTCCGGCTCGACCGCGGGCGCCGGCTCCAGCTCCGCGACGTGCTCGGACACCGACTCCGCCTCGGACTGCGGGGACGAGATGAGCTCGAAGTCGGACACCGACTCGGACTCCTCCTCCGGATCGAGCTCCGGTCCCGGCCCCGACACCTCCGGCGGCGACCCGAGCTCGGGCTCCTCGGCCGACTCCGGGCCCGGACCGGACCCTTCGAGGATCGGCGCCGGGTGACTCGCCGGCTCCGAGATCGGGTCCTTCAGCCCGTCCCGCCCGAAGCTCCCGCCGATCTCGTCGGGGAAGCGCCAGGACCCCTCGAAGTCGTCCTGGCGATGCACCCCGGACGAAGAGACGACGGGCTCGGAAGGCTCGAGGTCCTCCACCAGCCCGAGCTCGGAGGAGGACTCCGTGCCGTCGGGGCCGGCCAGCCCGGACCACGGCCCGTCGAGGGGGATCTCGACCGAGGTCAGCTCCCGCTCCAGCTCCAGCAGGAAGCGGGGTGGCTCGGGAGGGGGCGCGGTCTCGGCCTCTTCCTCCTCGGGCTTCAGGTCCAGCAGGAAGGCCGGAGGAGCCGGGGGCCCGCTCGCGGGGCGCTGCTCGGGGGGGCGCGGGTTCCACAGGGCCGGGGGCGGAGCCGAAGACGAGACCTTCTGCTCCTGCCGCGCGACCTGGGCGGCCTGGGAGATGCGGCTGCCCCGGATCTCGATCATCTCGAGCTGGAGCAACAGGTCGATCGACCACCAGAACTCACGTAGCTGACCCCTGCGGGCGTGCTGGAGCGAGTCGACGAGGTCTCGCAGGCGCTGGTGTGGCCGGGCCCGCCGCAGGGTCTCCAGCGCCGACGTGTCCACGTCTTCGAGGATCGACTCGTCCTGCGTGTCGACCAGCAGGGGCTTGTCGAGGTCCGGAGCCAGCTCCAGGGCGATGAGCTCCGGCGAGCGGGCCGCCCGCAGCCCCCGCGACACGATGTCCATGATCGGCAGCGGGAGCACGTAGGTCAGCTCGGCTCGGGCGGGGGGAGGCAGGACCCGCGCCGGGATCTCCCGGCCCACCAGCCCGGCTGCGAGCCACCCGAGCCCGCGACAGGCCTCCATCAGGACGCGATCGACCGGACACCCGGCTGCGACCAGCGTGGGAACGTCGGCGGCGAGGCGGCCGGTGAGGGACAACTCCGGCTGCAGCAACCGGGTCAGGCGCTCGAGGAGACGAGGGGCGCCGTCGACCGACAAGACCTGCCGTCCACGGACGTGGACGGCGAGAGTCCCCTCGTCGCGCTCGACCTCAAGCACACCCTCCCGCTCCGTGAGGTGCAGATCGAAGGCCGTCACGAACAGCGAACCGTGCTTCATCCCACCCAGAGTCGTGGCAAGAGGAGATTCAAGCACACCCCGTGAGTGCTGTACTGTAGGGGTTTCCCCGGGCACCCCTGACCTCCGCCACAACTCGCGAAGTACGCCTCCTGAACGTCCTACGAGACGATGACGCTCAGCCCCCCGAGGGCAGTCGTCCCATGACGGGCGTCGTCGGGCCCCGCTGCGGCGCCCCTGGCGAGGCGGGGCGTACACGGGGCGGGTAGAGATGCTAGATGACCACGGCGGAAGTAGTGTACTGGTGCGCGAGGCAACTTCCGTCCCT